>NZ_WJZM01000024.1:0-84713 GCF_021609545.1 Pseudomonas sp. PA-1-6B | reverse complement strand
CCATATGCCCGCCCACCCCAGTTTTTAATGCTGTTCTGTCATATTTTCAGGACAAAAAAGGCCTGCCCTCCTGCGGCATGCCGCGACACAAGCAGTGTCGTGGCCCAGGCGACGTTCTCGTCGACTACCCAGGCCCTGTAAAGAAGGAGAAATTGAATGCCTTATGAATCGAATGATTTGCTGCTTCGTCATTTTGAAGAAAACGGGACCGACCTCACTCAGCAGGTCGACGCACAAATTCAGTTGATCGCCCCCAACAGCCCGAATATCCCTCTTTATCGAGACATGATCCTCACCGTCCTGCGCATGGCCCAGGACGACCGTGATCGCTGGAACGCCAAGATCACCCTGCGTGCCATCCGTGAACTGGACCATGCCTTTCGGGTGCTCGAACAATTCAAGGGCCGGCGCAAAGTCACGGTATTCGGGTCGGCGCGTACGCCATTGGAAAGCCCGCTGTATGCGCTGGCCCGAGAGGTGGGTGCCGCGTTGGCACGTTCCGACCTGATGGTCATCACCGGTGGCGGTGGCGGCATCATGGCCGCAGCCCACGAAGGCGCGGGCCTGGAGCACAGCCTGGGGTTCAATATCACCCTCCCCTTTGAACAGCATGCCAACCCAACCATTGATGGCACCGACAACCTGCTGTCATTCCACTTCTTCTTTACCCGTAAGCTGTTCTTCGTCAAAGAAGCCGACGCGCTGGTGTTGTGCCCTGGCGGCTTCGGTACCCTCGACGAGGCATTGGAAGTGCTGACCCTGATCCAGACCGGCAAGAGCCCGCTGGTGCCGGTAGTGCTACTGGATGCGCCGGGCGGTGGATTCTGGCAAGGCGCCCTGGATTTCATCCGCAGCCAGCTGGAAGCCAATCGCTATATCCTGCCCACCGACCTCAAACTGGTCCGCCTGGTCTACAGCGCCGAAGAGGCGGTGGACGAAATCAACCAGTTCTACGCCAACTTCCACTCCACTCGCTGGCTTAAGCGTGAGTTTGTGGTGCGCATGAATCATCCCCTGAGTGACCGCGCCCTGGCCCATATGCAGCAAGCGTTTGCCAGCCTGCGGCTCAGTGGCGAGTTCCAGCAACTCGCCTATACGGGCGAAGACCATGACGAACCGAGGTTCAGCCATTTGACGCGTTTGGTGTTCAATTTCAACGGTCGCGATCAGGGGCGCTTGCGGGAGTTGGTGGATTACATCAACCTGCCGGAGAACTGGGCACAGGCCCAGGGCAAGGCACAGCAACGGATGACACCAGAAACAGCGTGATTTTTTGCAGGCAAAAAAAAAGGCCCACTATTTTCATAGTGGGCCTTTTGTTTTTTGCTCAGTCGTCCATATCCCGACCGCTCAATAAGCGGCTGATCATGTCCATCGAAAACCCGCGATAACTCAAGAAGCGACCTTGCTTCGCACGCTCCTTGGCATCAATAGGAAGATGCCCAGCAAACTTGCGACGCCAGGTTTCCTCCAACTGCGACTGCCAACTGATACCGCACTCACGTAGCGCAAGGTCAATATCGGCACGTTGCAGTCCACGCTGGCTCAACTCTTCGCGAATCCGCGCAGGTCCATAACCGGAGCGTGCGCGGTAAGACACAAAGCTTTCGAGGTAACGGGCTTCCGACAACAGCCCTTCTTCCGTCAACCGGTCGAGGGCTGTTTCGATCATCTCAGGCTCTGCGCCGCGCTGACGCAACTTACGTGTCAGCTCGACTCGACCATGCTCGCGGCGAGCGAGCAGGTCCATCGCAGTGCGCCGAACGGCGACGAGTGTATCCAGTACAACAGTCATCGCTTGCTTCAGACGTCAGTATCGGCTTCTTCCATTTCATCTACCGGCTCGCGGTTGGCAGCCGCCTTCACGTCCGGCGCTGCGGTCAACAGCTTGTCGCGGATCTGCTTCTCAAGCGTGGCAGCGATATCCGGGTTATCCGCCAGGAACTTGGCCGAGTTGGCCTTGCCCTGACCGATCTTGCTGCCGTTGTAGGCATACCAGGCACCGGACTTCTCGACGAAACCGTGCAGTACGCCCAGGTCGATCATCTCGCCGTTCAGGTAGATACCCTTACCGTAGAGAATCTGGAACTCAGCCTGACGGAATGGCGGGGCAACTTTGTTCTTCACGACCTTGACGCGGGTTTCGCTACCAACAACCTCGTCACCTTCCTTCACCGCGCCAGTACGGCGGATATCCAGACGGACCGAAGCGTAGAACTTCAGCGCGTTACCACCGGTGGTGGTTTCCGGGCTGCCGAACATCACGCCGATCTTCATACGGATCTGGTTGATGAAGATCACCAGGCAGTTGGCGTTCTTGATGTTACCGGTAATTTTACGCAGCGCCTGGGACATCAGGCGGGCTTGCAGGCCCACGTGCATGTCGCCCATTTCGCCTTCGATTTCAGCCTTGGGCACCAGGGCTGCCACGGAGTCGACCACGATCACGTCGATGGCGTTGGAGCGCACCAACATGTCGGTGATTTCCAGGGCTTGCTCGCCGGTGTCCGGCTGGGAAACCAGCAGGTCATCAACGTTGACGCCCAGCTTGCCGGCGTATTCAGGATCCAGGGCGTGCTCGGCGTCGACGAACGCACAGGTGGCGCCCATTTTCTGCGCCTGAGCAATCACCGACAGGGTCAGGGTGGTTTTACCGGAAGATTCAGGACCGTAGATTTCAACGATACGGCCTTTTGGCAGGCCGCCAATGCCGAGCGCGATGTCCAGACCCAGAGAGCCAGTGGAAATAGCCGGGATCGCCTGACGGTCGTGATCGCCCATACGCATTACGGCACCCTTGCCGAATTGACGTTCGATCTGACCCAGGGCCGCAGCCAAGGCTTTCTTCTTGTTGTCGTCCATTAAAGTCCTCACGTAATCAATAAGGCCTGACGGCCAACACCTGTATAAGTAGACAGTATTGTTCCACAAAGATCCAAGATCGCCTACCCCTGATTGTCTATTTCTGCTGCAGCTCGTCGCAACAAGCCCTCCAACGCGGCTTTTACCGTTTGTCGGCGGACCTCGTCGCGGTTGCCGGGGAAGTATGCAAGCTCAGCCGTCACCTCTTCGCCCACGGCAAAAGCCAGCCAAACGGTGCCCACCGGCTTGTCCGGCGAACCGCCATCGGGGCCGGCAACACCGCTGACCGCCACGGCAAACCGCGCCAGGCTTTTTTCCTGCGCGCCGCGGGCCATCGCCTCCACCACTTCCTGGCTGACAGCCCCGACTTTGGCGAACAGTTTTTCCGGTACATTCAACTGCCGGGTCTTCTGTCGGTTGGAATAAGTGACATAGCCCGCCTCGAACCAGGCCGAACTGCCCGGGATCCGCGTGATGGCTTCGGCGATGCCGCCGCCGGTACAGGACTCGGCAGTGGTGACGTGGGCACTGAGCACCTGCAAACGGCGACCCAGTTCGGCAGCCAGTTGAGTGATTTCCTTCACGGTCGTCTCCAGGAATGGGCGGGGGTTTGCCTACCCTACAGGAGCCCATCGACCATGCAAGGTACAGAGTGCATCAAGACGCTAATGCGCGACGGCCTGCACGTAGGCCTGGCAAGCACGCAGGGCGATCAGGGCGTTATCGCCGTCGTCGGTGATGCGGATAATTCGCTGAGCATGCGCCGGGTCAAGTCGGGCTCGCGAGGTTGCATGAACCACGCCGCCGGGGCTGGGGGCGGCAGGCACTGTGCAGCCAGTGGTGACGGTGGCGAGAAGGACTGACAGCCGCACATCAGCAGTGGCCAGGCGATCGCGCAGAGCCGCTTGATTACGCAGGGCATCGTTCAATTCCTGAATGTGTTGGTGATCGTTAGTAGAGAGTTGCTGTTCAAGGGCCAGGCGCTTGGCCTGTTCAGCCTGTTGTTGCTGACGAATTGCCTGGCTTTGTTGGCTGAGCGCCTGTGTATGTCGGACCGATTGCAGCTCCAGCTGCGCCCCGTATCGCCACGCCTGCACCTGCCAAACAAGCGCCATGAGCAGGCACACACCGACCAAGCGAAACGCACCTAGGAAACGCATAGCACCGCCTTCGCTCGCACCCACAACCGCAAACGATCGTCCAGACCGTTGAGCCCACCATTGATACGGCGAGTGATGGTGGTGAACTGGTCTTCGTCGGCGAGCTCATTGAGGCCGTTGCTTTGCCAGAACCAGGCGGCAGATTCGCAGGCCCACTGTGGCTGCTCCAGCAATTTTGGTTGTCGCAGCAGACGATCGTCACCAAACAGAGCTTGGCTGCACGCCATGTAATTACGGCGCCCGGTGATCTGGATCAGCCCCCTGCCCCGATACATTTGCCCATCACCGTCCGCCTCAGGGGTGTTGCCCAGCCGCGCGGCCAAGCTGCCGGAGTCGTACTTGCTCAGGTATTGATCGCTACCCAATTCGCGCACGTATTGTAACTGGGCAGACTCGTGACCGATTTGGGCGAGGAAGGCGGCGACGCGACGGGCCGTATTGATCTGATGCCCCGCAAAGGCCGCATTTAGAAAGGTTAAAAAAATGCCCGCGCGAAGGCGGGCTCCAGGCATTACACCCAGAAGCTGAGCATGTGTGATTACCATGGGTTTTACTCTAAGGAAGGATCTACACCGACAAACCGCTGGCCTGGAGCGTACTCCGATAGCCACCTTTTCGCTCGCCCCTGGATTTCACCGTTTTAATCGACCAGCGCCCTTGCATGAACCCCGGCCACGACTCATCCAGCAGCAACAGGCCTTCAGCAGCCAACGAAGGATTACCCGGGCAGACCACATCGATCTGCAACCCTTCGCGCCCCACCCGCCGCATCTCTCCCTGCGCCGCCGAGCGTGCTTCGTCCTCGCTCTGGTATCGCTGTGTCACCACTTTGAAGGGTGCGATGCCCACCTTGACGACACGCTGTTTTCCGGCTGCCGCGTCCCACCATGACGTTTGCGCGCCGTTGTATTTGGCACGGCTGGTTTCGGTGAAACTGGCGCTAATGAACGCGCGGTCACCTGGACGATTGTCATGGGTAATCGACAACCGTACATCCGGCAATGCCTTGCCCGACAGCGTCTTGATCTGGCCTTTGCGCCCCAGTACATACAGCTCATCGACAGGCTTGGCCACCGCATCGAAGCGCTTGGCCAGGCGCGTCAGAAAAGCCATGTCGCTTTCATTGGTCTGATCGATGTGCGCGATCGGCTCACCGTCGAGTTCAGGCGCCACACGCGGTGAAAAACCGTATCGGGTAGTCAGTTGGCGAAACAGCGCACCCAGGGTTATCGGCCCATGGCTGGCGGTGCGGCGCTGTTTGAATTCGTGCTCGTCGAACGGTGCCGACGTGGCCACCAGCACCAGCCTCAATGGGAACATCGACGGCGTGCGTTGGGTAATCTTGAACACGCCCTTATCCACCAGGCCCGATTCCAGGTAGCCAATACGCAGGCCAATTTTGCCGCCCAGATCGGGCAGCCCTTCAAGCCCCTCGATATCGAGGGTCAACTTCAGTTGATCAGATACAAACCCCGCTGCGTCGGTATGCTCCCACTCCAATAGCCGCTCGTTGAATAACGCGGCATTGGCTCCGTATAGCTCCACTACAGGTGTAAATCCGAGTGCCATGATGGCTCCTTAATCCCAGGCAGAAACCGGCCGACTCGCAACCGGTTGCGCGTCCAATTCGGGCACCAGCACGCTAACGCCCGCCGGCAGTACCGCGCCCTGTTCGGCCAACTCCGGGTTCAAGCGCCACAACGCTTCTTCTGCGGCGTCGTCACTGCGCCCCAGTTCGCGGTAGAGCAACAGGTTCACCGAGTCGCCGGCAATGCTTCGAACCCTACGCATTGACGAACTCCTCCAGTAACAACGTCCAATTGATCACCATGGCCGTCCCGTCGTCGATCACGCTGGCTTGTTTTTCACTGATCGACTGGATGGTCCATAGCCCCCAGTTACGCCCTAAGCCATCCACCAAAGGCAACGGCGCCCGCAGGGCCTGCAGGGTACGCAACTCATCCAGGCGCGCCATGCCATTGGCACGCGCAGCCTTGCCGCCCAATGCCAGCGTTTCGAGCCCCTGGCCGACCTGGCTGGATTTTGGTTTGCCGGCAATGATGTCGAGACTGACCCAGCCCCCGCTGCTACCACGATCAAGCGTGTTGTAGGCGAACCCACGGGACAGCCCGAAAATAAAAGTACCCAAGACCATCTGTTGTCGCATCACACAGCTCCATCGGTGAGTGCTGCGCCGCGTCGGGTCGCCAGCAGGTTGTCCATCGACAGCGGGGTAAATTGCGCTTCGATCTGTTGCACCACGAGCGCCGCCAGTTGTTGATGGCTGGCTTGCTCAGGCGCGGTGATGGTGATTTGCGGGGCGAAGTTGATTTGGCGGTTGTCGGCTTGAGGGGCGTTGAGGTTTTTGCTGACCTCCGTGGGGGATGGCAGGCGATCGCCCGTCCCCATCACTTTTTCAGCCAGCCACGCACCGACGTCACTGCCCACGAAAGTGCCCACGGCACCACCGACTACCTTACCGATTGCGCCCCCTGCGACGCCGCCCATCACACCGCCCAACACTGTGCCGGCACCCGGAACGACCGAACCGATAACAGCTCCCGCCAGCGTGCCGACCGCTCGGCCTATCGCCATCCCGGCCACATCACCGACGACACCGCCGGCAACACCGCCGCCGATAGAGCCCACGCTAGTGCCAACCGCTTGACCCAGGTTTCCGGTGATCGCGCCTTGCGTCATCTCGACACCGGCCTGGGCCACCACCAAACCCAGGGGGAGCCCTTTGGCCAGCTTGCTCACCTTCGCCGCTTTGCCAGAGATGCCAGGGCCGGAAGCAGACGGGCGATTACCGTTGTGCCCGTCATTACTCGGGGCTTTGCGCTGGCTGTCCGGCGGTGTGGTTTTATTCCCGGCTGCCGGCCCCTCTCCGAGCACTTTCCCTGCGACCTTTTCGAAAATCTTGTCCTTCACGGCACCGAAAACACCGGAAACCACCGGGATCAGCACCGCCCCCGCCAGGGTGACGGCAGCGGCAGCCTTGGGCAGGCCTTCCGCGAGCCAAGCCACGCCACTGACCAGGCCGTTCATGGCGGTCAGCGAGGCATCCACAACGGGGGCCAGCGCTGTATCAGAGGCGGTGCTCAAGCGTGTGGTACTGGCCTCGTAGGCTTGCCGACGTGCGTAAGTAGAGTCCGCACGAACCGCGGCCGAACGCAGCACCGAACCTTGGTCGCCCAGCGTCGAAGTGGCGTAGGTGGATTTTTCTGCGACCAGCGAAAAGGCCTGTTTCACGCTGTCGATCACCGGTACCAGGCTCAGAATCGTCTGGTTGCCGTCGAACAACTGCGTCGCCAGCACCGCCTGCCTTTCAGCGGGTTGCGACTTGAGCACCTCCAGCACCGTAAGCACGGCCTGTGGGGCGTCCTGTTTCATGCCCGCCGCGAGTACTTTTGGATCAAGCTTGAGCTCTGCCCAGGCACTGCGTTGCCCTGCAGAGGCGTTGTCGCCTTTAGCCAGGACGGCGCTGATTTTTTCCAGCCCGGCACCAGCAACAGCCTTGCTGTTACCTGCGCTCAACAACGCCGCTGAAAGCGCTGCAGCCTGTTCGGGACTCATGCCCGCAGCCTTCGCGGCAGCGCCCTGAAGTTGCACAACAGCGCCGATATCCGCCGATTCGGCCTTGAGCGATACCTGGGTGCCCAGTACGTTTGTTGCGTCGGCAAGGTCCAAGGCTTGTGCGCGATCAAGGTGCATTGACTCGCGCCAGCCGCCCATGATTTCGCCGGCATTTTTGACGTCGATCTTGAACGCCGTCGCCATGATCGCAGTGTCGCGAGCGAACTGCTGCAGGTCTGCCCGGCGCCCAACGGGGTCGATATTGCCCGAAGCGTCCTTACGATCACTGCCGATACCGGAGCGGGCGGCGGCATACTCGACCTTCGCGAGGTCGACGGCACTGGCACCACTGGCAGCCACCACCGGCTCGGACGCCATGGCAAGGTTGGCTTCACGCAATGCCTTGCGCTCATGCCGGGCAAACATCAACAGTTGATCAATATCGGTCATCGCGGCGTCCAGCGCCTGCGAGGGTGTGCGCTTGTCTGTAGCCGCGACGGTCTTCGTACCCTCTGCGTTCCCGGCAGTTTGAGCTTGCCGGGCGTCCATCACCTTGAGCAACGAGACGTTGAACAGCTCCAGCGTATCGACCAACCGTACCTGCCCGTCCGCCAGATGCTTGATCTGCAAGCTGGCATCGGCCAATGCCAGGGCCAAACTCGCCGCACTCCCCGGTGCCACCTCAAGCGGGCTCGGCAGCGCTTGGGTGATAGGTTTGAGACTGGCCTGCATTCCTGTCATCTGAAGTGCGCCCTGAGTCATCACGCCGTCCTTGGCAATGGCTGACCCTGCTCCATGATTACTATCTGCCATTGCGCTCTACTCCTGTTTGACGCCAAGACGACTGATCGCAATGTCGTAGCGGCGCAATGCTTTGCCGGCTTCCCAATCGAGGATTTCCGCTTCGTTTACCGAGTAAACCAGCGGCACTACATCGAGGATCACTTCGATGTCGCGTTCCGAAAGAAGGCCGCCGGTTTGTTTAAAAAATCGTCGATGCGCTCCTGCAGCTCGGTCCAGTCGGGCACGGTCAGGCCGGCAAGATCAGGAATCATCAGGCCGGTGCAATGGGCGGTGATGAACTCGGCACGCTCTTTGTTAGTGGCGAGTTTTTTCATCACCTTGGTAGCGCGCAGGGCGGGCATTTCCAGGGGCAATTCCGTCAGGGTTCGGCCGGCGGCTTCCAGGGGTAATAGCAGGTGGACAGGCTGGTCGTGGGTCGTCACGTCCTGCTCCTTCAGGAAGAACGAGGCCGGGCGCGTCGACATTTCGTGTACGTACTGCGCAATGCTTACGTAGTCCGGGCGCTTGAGTTGGTCGAGCTCTTTTTCCGACAGGCCGGTGGCGAGTTTCGCCAGTTCGAAGAACTGGTCGTCCTCGTCATCACCGGCCCGGGCCAGCGCGTCTTTTTGCGCGGCGTAGAACAACGGTTTGAGTTGAACCTGCTCGATCATTGCACCCGTGTCGGCGGTGATCGGGGACAGCAGGATGTGCAACGGTGGCATCCAGGCCATGGGGCAATTCCTTGTTGAGGGTATTGAAAAGCACGGAAATCCAAATCTGAGCACGGTCCCTGTGGGAGCTGGCTTGCCTGCGATAGCATCCACTCGGTGCTCCAGACACACCGAGTCGCCTGCATCGCGGGCAAGCCCGGCTCCCACATTGACCTTGCCCGCCTTAGATTTCTTTAAGGCATCAGCACCGCGCGGCGGGCATCGCCAAGAATGTCGACGCCGTTGAGCACGAACTTCTGGGTGCGCACATCGATGTCGATCACCGAAATGCCATTTTCCAGACGGTTGTAGGTACGGCAGGACAGCTCCAGCGTGGTGGTGGCCTTGTCGCCCATTTTCAGCTTCGCCTCCTCCAGGGATTTGAGCTTGCCGCCCACGGTGTGGTAGGTGAAGTAGGTTTTGCCGTCCTGGTCTTGGCCGGCTTCACGCACGTTCAGCAAGATGTCGTCGCCCGTGCGCACGCCCAGGGCCAGCATGATTTCCGGGCCGGCACCTTGCAGCACCAGCTTGGCGTTGAGCACCTTGCCGCTCTTGGCCATTTCCTCGGCAATAAAGCGCCCGCCGGACATGGGCTCCATGTCGAACTCGATCTTCGGCGGGGTGAACTCTTCCACGGTTGCGGACAACGGCAGGCCTTGAAGGGTGGCCGCAATGGCCTGTCTGACTCGGTTGGTAAACATTAGAGAACGTCCTCCAGGAACTGCTCGATGATTTCATCGCGGGCGTTGAGTTGATAAACCATGTGTTCGTTCGGCGCGTAGCGGCCGTAGTCGATGACGATGAACCAGGTGCCGTTCTTGTACTTCTCGACGCTGTTCAGTTCCGGGTGCAGGTACACGCTGCCGCCGGGGATGGTTTCGTCGGCCACCAGGGTTTGCAGCCAGTCGTTGATGCGCTTGACCTCCTGGTCCATGAAGGACTTGGTGAGGTTCTTGGCCATGGCTTTCTGGCCAGCCTTGACCAGCTTGCGGCTGATGGCATCTTCCAGGCCGACATAGCTGATGAACTTACCGGTGATGGAGCGGTTGCCCAGCAGCGAGAAGCCGCCGAGGATGGTGCGAGCGTAGTAGCTCACGCCGTAGCGGTTGAGCAGGTCGCCTTCGGTGGAGGTGTCGAGGATGTTGTACTCGACCACGCGGGAAACGTCCTCGGCGAAGGTCACCTGGTTACCAGGGCTTTCCCACTGCTTGACCTTGGCCAATGCGGCGATGGCCAGCGAGGATGGCGACAGGAACACGTTCTTCTTCGCGGCCTTGGAGTACACCGACGGCATGTTGTGCACCAACAGGCAACGGTCGAAGCCCAAGTCGGCCCCGCCCAGTTCGCCGCTGTAGGTCACTTGATCGGCAACGGAAGCGTCCTTGCCATCCAGCACCACACGGGCCTTGATGCGCTTGCCGAAGGAGGCGAACTCACCAGCCACTGCCTTGGTGCCGGTAAAGCCTGGAGCGCCGATGATGGTCAGGTCTTCAGGCACGCTGCTCAGGGCCGCCAGGCCCAGTTTGCGACCGGTGACCGGGTCGTTGCCGCCGATCACATGGTTGATCGTATCGGCCGGAGTGGCGCCCTCTTCGACGATCACGACATAGACCGGCACCTTCACCACTTTGAGGATCTGGTACACCGCCTGGAACAGGGTGCCCGACTCAGTGCCGGTAGGGTCCAGCAACGCCTGAGTGGTAAAGCTGTTGATGCGAAACGGCGCGTTTTTCGGGATCGACGCATGGGCATTCGGCGCAGTGCCGACCAGGCCAATGACGTTATCGCCAAGGCCACCCATGGCCTCGGGGGATTCAGTGGCATTCACAGTGATGCCGTTGTGCTCGAAGTTCAGGACTTCTGCCATGGTTATTCAGCCTTCTTGGGGGTGGAGTTGAGGACGCTGGTCAGTTCCAGGCGGCCAGCGGTGCGCAGGGCAGATGCTTCGACGTCCAGCAGTTCCAGCTCCTCGCCAGCGGTGGACCAATGGCCGTTGCCGATGGGGAATGGGATGAGGACGGTGTAGGTTTGGCGGGTGGGCATGGGTGGAAATCTCCGGGTGGGAAATGTAAAAGCCCCTGCGGGGAGCGGCTTTGGGGAGGCGAAAAAAAACCGCTTTCGCGGTGGGTTTACTTATCTTCTGGCAAGGGGAAGCGCGCCTTGATTTCGGCTACTTTGGCTCGCCATTCTTTTTCCTTTTCAGCCGTACCGTCGAATTGCCATTCGAGGTACATCGGGTCAGCTTCGCTGACGTAGGCAGAGCGGCGGGCAGCAATAGTGCTAGCGAGCGCGGCTGCGGACGTGGCGTTCTCGATCAGCGCCTGGGCGGCCTCATCGCTAAAGCCCAGACCTTTGAGGGTCTGCGCGCTGGCGGGTACGTTGATCAACGAGTCACCCGCAGGGGTTACCAACTTTTCGATAAACAAAGTCATTTGATCAGTCCTTAAACCTTGGCGGTATAGCGAATGTCGTTATCGTGGGAATAAGCCAAGCGCTTCTCTTCGAGGGTTTTACCGAGCGCAACCTCTGCCTGAGCCAAGGAATAAGGTTTCACCGCCCAACGAACTTCCCAATCGGCGTTAACGTCATCCTTCATAATTACTTCAGTGTCTAACTTACTGTAATTAACAGGGTAATCAAATGTTTTGGTGATGGTATAGCTCAGCCCGCCCCTCAGGTACATCCCAGAAAACTGTGGAGCATTCGTTAGTTGTCCAGCGACCAAACCCAAGTACATGGGTTTGAGCCCAGTAACGGCACGTGCTGTACAAACCATGCCAAACGAAACACCTCTTACCGTTTCACGGTAAGTCTGGGAGATGCGCTTGATAGCCAGGAAGTTAGCGTCACCGTTCCATATATACCCGACACCCTCGAGTTGCAAGTTCAAGCCAGCGATGTGATAAACCCCCTCACCGAAGGGTGCTTTGTCACTGTCTCGATAATATACCCGCGAAACGGTAATCTCTGTTTCACCCGCCTCGTTACCGGGCATAGTCCACCAAACAGGATAAAACACGTCGGTAGACAACCCAGTGAGGTCTATATCCTGTTTATAAAGCGCACGACCATTAATATCCTTCGCCTGCACACTATTACGCCAAGCAGTAAACTGACTTGAAGCCGCCTCTACCCGCGCATCAATCTTCCCAATTTGGTTAGTAACCGTCTCCGTAAGCTTGTTACATGCATCCACAACTTTTGTGATAGTCGTTTCAAGTCCCATCATCAACTCCCTGTCAGTTAATCTTTCCAGCACTTTTGTCAGTGCTACTACTTCGCCTCGAGATGCATAACCCGAAACATCAAATCAACGTGGCGGGACATGTTGCCAACCGAAGCCGCCGCCATGATCGCCATTTCTTCAGCCAACAATACGTTCAGGTTTTCACTCCCAACTACAATCATCACGCTATCCGCCGGCAACGGCGAAACATCCAGCGTAAACTTCTGCAGCACCCGCGCCGCCGCCGCTTTATACGTCAGCAACTTCCCCGCCACGGAATACACCGCCAGCAAGGTGCCACTGGCGAGGTAAAAACCGAACTCGCCAATCTCATACTCACCGTCGCCATCGAACAGCGCGGCCATCCTGAGTTGGCGCTCGCCCAGGTCTTCGTAATCGACGATGGCCACCCGTTGGCGCTCGTCACGCAAGGCCACTTCCGTGCCGTCGGGGTTGTAGCGGCCGGTGCCGGCGCCAACGTGGGTGATTTCGCCTTTGAGGCCCTGGTTCTTTGCCTGCAGCACTTCATCCAAACCTTTGGAGGTGAAGCGCACCAGGCGCGTGATTTCATCTGTCATGGCTGCGCCCTGAGGTCGTAATCGTTAATGGTGTAGTGCTGGGCAACCCCGGCACTGTTTAGCCGGGCAACCAGCGCCAAGTCCGGCAACGCGCCGTTTAGATAGAACTCGCCGTCGCTTAAAGGCGCGTCGAGCACTTTCGTGAGCGCGAGCTGGCCTTCGGTTTCATGCACGATGGTGATCGTCGCCTGATCGCGTTCACTTTTCGCTGCGTTGATACGCCGGATCAGCCGGTTGTGGTCGCCGCTGGACCAACTGCGCCCGATGATCGCCTGCACGTCGAAGGTGTAAGGCACGCCCAGCGGACGTTGCTGGTACCAAGCGCTGATATTGGGCGTGAAGCCCAATGACTCCACCGCATGACTCAGCGCCTTGGGGGTGCCGGCCTGGCGCTGGATCTGCCAGGACAAGGCCACGGTCAGGCGTTTCTCCGCCTCGCTGGCCTCGGCATCCCACTCGCTGACGCCACGGTCTGCGGCCAGGTAAGGGAGGAATTCGCTTGGGGTTTGAAGTGGATTCATCAGCGCTGGAAACGGCGGCGTGACGCGCTCAAGCAATGTGCCGAAGCCCAGGTCCAACGCCTTTTCCAGCGGTGAGCTGTTGGCGGGCAGCAAACTCGCTTTGGGTTCACTCATAGCGTGCGCACCTCCACCTCGACGCCCGTGCAATGCGGGGCCTGGAACGCGGTGCTGACAATCGGCGCCAGCGGTTCGAGGATTTGCAGTTGCGCAGCGCCGGCGCTGTGGATGGCGTAGTCGATCCAGCTGGGGTCCACCCGCCCTTCCAGGCGGTGGCAGGACTCTGCGTAATCTTGCAGCAGTTTCTGCGCAGCCACTTGGGTCAGGCCCGAGTCCGGGCCGGCGTTGATCTTGGCCACCACGCGAATTTTGTAGGGCTGAATCTGTGCGCCCTGGACGCTGACAAGATCGGTTTCGGGCCGTACATCCGGCCGTGCGAAATGTCGACGTACACCGTCAAGCAAGTCGGCAGATGGCGTGCCGTCACCCTCCCTGGAAAGCACGGTGACCATGACTTCCCCCGGTGCGGTGCGTCGAGCATTGCCGTCCTTGATCTGGGCCGCATAGCCGTCCGGGTCGAAGGTGTAGGTGACCGTCACCACACCCGGCGTCGCGCTCTGTACTTTCACCGCCGGGCGCTCGCCGAGGGTGAACACTTCGCGGCGATACTGCATGCGTGATCCCGCTGCCGGCGCGTGGGGGGCCAAGTAGTAACGCAGGCGAGCGTCGTCGTCGCTTTCCAGGGTTGGCGGCACCGGCGGGAACGCGGCCGGGTCGCCAGGGTCGAGCATTTGGCGTTCCAGGCCCATATCGGCCAGGCGTGCATCCAGGTTACTGCCGGTTGCCCACCACGCCAGCATCTGCTTGATGCGGGCGTTGTATTTGCGTTCGTGGGTTTGCAGACGCACGCAAAAAGCCTCCAGGGCCAGGGTCAGCAGTTCGCTCTCGTTATCGAGGCTGACCTGGAGTTTGGCTGCGCTTTGCGGCGCGCGGGTGGCGACATAGTCGATGACAAACGCTTTGAATTCGGCCAGCAACGGTTCGAACTCATCCACCTTAATGATGGCCGGTTCCGCCAGTTGGTTCTGGCCGGGGATCAACATGCTCATGTCACGACCTCGAAGGATTGTTGGCGGTTTTTCCAGGTGCCGGCAAACCGAAGCAGCAGGCCGGCGCCCTGGCGGGTAGCGACGATGACCTGAGGGTCAAAGTCGCCAATGCCGTTATGGATGTTGTAGAACGCTTGGGCGGCGTGGCTTTGGGCGAGGATCAGCAAGTCGTCGCCCAGGTTCTGGCCGAGTAACTGCGGGATCAGCGATCCGTACAGCGGGCGTTTTTGCCGAGTGCCCACAGGCGTGGTCAGCGCCCGGGTGGCGCGCTGCACAAATTGCAGCCAGTCATCGACGGCTGCCCCGGTGTTCCTATCGATTCCGATCATGGGATGTCCTTATCGGGGGCTGATGACGCGTCCTTGATGGTCCACCACCGGGCCGCTGAAGTGCGCGCCGCCGGCATCCAGCAACAGGCTGGTACCGCCGACTTGCAGGGTGATGCCCTGGGCGTTGAGGGTCAGGCTGGCGGCGCCGACTTTGACGTCAACTTGTTCGCGGGAACCGCTGAAGGTGGTCGGGCCATTGGCCCAGCTGAAGGTGTGGCTGGCGTCGTCGTAGTCGCTTTGGGTGCCGTCTTGATGGCGGCGCCGGGTCAACGTCGCAACGCTGGAGACTGGCGGAAAACGATCACTGTTGAGGCCAAACAAAGCCACGGATTGCACACCGCCTTCTCCCCCGCCGTAGTTGAGCAGCAGGCATTGCTCACCCACCGTGGGAATGCGGGTTTCCGTTTGCGCACCGGCACTGGGGTTGAAAAAACGGATCGCCGGGGTGAGCAAGTCACCGTGGCTGACCTTGCAGGTGTTGCTGGCCGCGTCGACCTGCTGGCAAATGCCGATCCGACAAAAGCTCTCGGCGCGGCGGTAGAGGTCTTCGAGCTGGGACTCCATCTCGGCCAAGCGTTCGACGATCGGCCCCAATTGCATGCGTAACAGCGCGTCGAACATGGGCTACTCCGCCAGTGGCTGGTATTGGGTTGGGTCGTCGATATTGGAGACGTCCCAGGTGCAGGCAAATAGCGGTTGGCCTGTGGGATCGTCGAGTAACGCAGGCCCCAGATAGAGGGTTTGCGTGAAGGAAACCGTCCAGGTGTCGTAGTCCGCATCAAGGGTGCTACGCACAGCCGGAGCGGCGACGATATTGGCGGGCAAATCGCATTGTGTCGTGGGCAGGTTCCAACGGTTATCCAACACCAGGTCCATGAGTTGGCTGGCCAGGTCACAGGCATCGAACGGCAATGCGCCGGGAGCGACCATGGCCCTGAGTGAAATGCTCAGCACGTGGGCCTTGCGCCCTTCGCGAGAGCGAATACCCGGGCCGTTGCCTTCGACCGTGACCTGCACACCGGTTTTTTCGGCGTCGCCCTGGAAGTCCTGATGACTGCCGACCTTGAGGTCCGGGAAGGCTGCATGCAGCGCAGCGGCCACGGCCTGGGGCAGTTGGGATGGCTTTTCGATAAGCGTCATTTTAAATAGCGTCCTTGCAACAATTACTGCGGGTCCTGGCGGGAGCCTTGGTTGATCCCGATGCGCTTGGCGGCCCACCGCTCATAAAGGCCGATAGCCACGTCGGCACCGGCCATGGCGGTCAGGCAACCAATGGCGCCGGCGGTCCAGATCGACATCCCCGCTGCGTAGCACAGCATCAGGGCCGAAACCCCGCACACCATGCACGCCCCGGAACGCAGGGCCAGGCGACGGATCAACGACCAACCGCGGGCGCCCTCCTTGTCGGCCCGCCACATCTCGCCGGATACGCCGCCGATCACTGCCAGTACGATGACCAGCCAGATAGGCATTTCCGCTAACGCTTGCTGTTCATTTGTCATGTCACGCCTCCTGGCTGAGCAATTAATAATCCATATTTCATTTACAGATGCTTCGATAGGTAGGCATTCCAAAAAGCCCGGTTGCCCGGGCTTTTCAGTAATGCTGTCCTCGGACTTTCGGCGCTACTGGCGCGGTACGGTCCTTTCCTCGATGTTTTTCCGACCACGATCCCTGTCTGCCGGATAACTGCTTCTGGTGCTTTACGCTGCACACCCGGGTCAGTTGCCAACCCTCTGAACCGTTAAGGCCGGTTCATCGCTGCCTGTTTTTTGAAGCATTAAAACTAAAGAGCGTCGGCATCCTTGCCGGTGTTGCCTGGCATCCCTGCCATCGCTTCGATGGCGTCCTTGCCGATGTTGCGTGCCTTCCTTGTCTTCCTTGGCAGCATCCTTGCCACCTCCACCAAGCCTTGTTGGCTGGCTTGAGATGAAGAATATGCATGTATGCATATACAGTCAATGCACAAATGCATTTATTTTTGCCGCTGAAATGCACGTATGCATTAGAAGCCTTACGGGCGTGGGGTTTGGCGGTTTTCTGCAAGCGAAAAAAAACCCGCTCATGGGCGGGTTTCTTCTTACGCGTGGAGGTTAGCGGGCGTACATGCCCCACCAGAAAACATGACCGAGGATGCTGATCTGCTCGTCCTGGATATCCTGGAAACTGTAGTCCTCATCCGGGTGCTCATCACGGTTGAAGCTGCGCAGGCGAATCCCGGAAGGCAGGCGGTAGAGCTGTTTAACCCGCAACTGGCCGTTGTGATTGATTGCATACAGGTCGCCATCGACGATGTCGCCGATGCCGCTCTTGCCAGCATTCACACCGACCGTGGCGCCGTCGCGCAATACCGGCAACATACTGTTGCCACGTACCGTCACGCATTTGGCCTGGTCGAACTGCACACCATTATGCCGCAAGCTGCGCTTGCCGAACCGCAGGCTGGCCTTCTCGCTTTCCTCGATGACGAATCTTCCTGATCCAGCAGCCAATTCAACCTCGCGCAGAAAGGGGATCGACACCTCGTCATCATTAACGGGAGTGTCGTCGTCCCACAGGCTTATGTCCTTGAGTTCCGAATGCATCGGGTCGCGCCCGTCATCGCGCAAAACGCCCACTGCTGCGCGCCCGCGCAGGTAATCAGTACTCACGCGGAAATACTCGGCGATACGGGAGATGTGTTTATCCGACGGATCAACGATCTTGCCGCTGAGGATCCGGGACAATGTGGATTGAGGCACGCCAGTGCGCCGGTGAAGCTCCGTGGGGGAGATCCGGTCGCGATCCAGCAGTTCTCTTAAGACAATAGAAACGTTGCGTTTTTGCATAACGCGGATAGTGACGGGAGTTTTGGGGGTTGGCAAATGCTAATTTGCATATCTATACATAAAACGGATGTATTAAGTGAAGTTTTGGCCAATAAAGAGGCTGTAATCGCGTGATAATTTCTACCTCCTACGGATCGACCCCGATGAGCTTCGCAACGTGTTTGCCGCTTATCAGGGACGACGCTCACGTGGATTTGCCCATCAAGCATATCGACAACTCTGGACGGCAGGTGTCGACAAGATTGACTACCATATTCCCGAGCAGCATGCACCGGCCGATCAGCGGTTAAGCTCGGGCCGCCATCAGGAGCGCGTTGATCAATCAAGCAGGGCTTGTCCAAAGAAGCAAAAAGCTCCTTTGCCGACTTTATCCGTAACGCAAAATCCGAGCAGAAAAAGCGCGTCTACAGTGAGATTCTGGCTGAAGCGACCAAGCAGCAGAATCTCGTGATGATGAAGGCAGAAGCGAAAAGAGCTTGATTGCACGCCGCCTTTCGAAGCCCGGTCCTTTGCCGGGCTTTTTATTGGGTCAATTTGCATTTTACCTAGCCGTTTGCAACCTGCGAACGCGCCACTTCGCGTGTTAACCTTGCCGCCATCGCAAAAAATGCTGGGCCAAGCGCCCCCTTTGCCCCATCACTTTCAACGAATTTGCCTATTACCCAATGAGTAAAAACACCTCCGATCTGTCCTCCCACACCCCGATGATGCAGCAGTACTGGCGCCTGAAAAACCAGCACCCTGATCAGTTGATGTTCTATCGCATGGGCGACTTCTACGAGATCTTCTACGAAGACGCGAAGAAGGCCGCCAAGCTGCTGGACATCACCCTGACCGCGCGCGGGCAGTCGGCGGGGCAGTCGATTCCGATGTGTGGGATTCCTTACCACTCGTTGGAAGGCTACCTGGTCAAGCTGGTGAAGCTGGGTGAGTCGGTGGTGATCTGTGAGCAGATCGGCGACCCGGCCACCAGTAAAGGGCCGGTGGAGCGTCAGGTAGTACGCATTATTACGCCGGGCACGGTGAGTGATGAGGCGTTGCTGGATGAGCGTCGCGACAACCTGATTGCGGCGGTGTTGGGCGATGAGCGTTTGTTCGGCCTGTCGGTGCTGGATATCACCAGCGGCAACTTCAGCGTGCTGGAGATCAAGGGCTGGGAGAACCTGCTGGCGGAACTTGAGCGTATCAATCCGGTGGAGTTGTTGATTCCGGATGATTGGCCCAAGGACTTGCCGGCAGAGAAACGTCGTGGGACCAAGCGTCGTGCACCGTGGGATTTCGAGCGCGACTCGGCGCTGAAAAGTTTGTGCCAGCAGTTCTCGGTGCAGGACCTTAAAGGCTTCGGTTGCGAAACCCTGACCCTGGCCATCGGTGCCGCAGGCTGCTTGCTCAGCTACGCCAAGGAAACCCAGCGCACTGCCCTGCCGCACTTGCGCAGCCTGCGCCATGAGCGTCTGGACGATACCGTGGTGCTCGATGGCGCCAGCCGTCGCAACCTGGAGCTGGACACCAACCTGGCCGGTGGGCGTGATAACACCCTCCAATCGGTGGTGGACCGTTGCCAGACCGCGATGGGCAGCCGTTTGCTGACCCGTTGGTTGAACCGTCCGCTGCGGGATTTGACGGTGCTGCAAGCGCGCCAGTCTTCCATTACCTGCCTGCTGGACGGCTATCGCTTTGAAAAACTGCAGCCGCAACTGAAAGAGATTGGCGATATCGAGCGCATCCTGGCGCGGATCGGCCTGCGCAATGCGCGGCCCCGTGACTTGGCTCGCCTGCGCGATGCCTTGAGCGCCCTGCCTCAGTTGCAAGTGGCGATGACCGAACTGGACACGCCGCACCTGCAACAGCTGGCCGTGACGGCCGGTACTTATCCAGACCTCGCGGCGTTGCTGGAAAAGGCCATTATCGACAACCCGCCGGCGATCATTCGTGACGGCGGCGTGTTGAAAACCGGCTACGACAGCGAGTTGGATGAGCTGCAATCCCTGAGCGAAAACGCCGGGCAGTTCCTGATCGACCTGGAAGCCCGCGAAAAAGCCCGTACGGGCCTGGCTAACCTGAAGGTCGGCTATAACCGCGTGCATGGTTACTTTATCGAGTTGCCGAGCAAGCAGGCGGAGTCGGCGCCTATCGACTATCAACGTCGCCAGACCCTCAAAGGCGCCGAGCGTTTTATCACCCCAGAGCTAAAAGAGTTCGAAGACAAGGCGCTGTCAGCCAAAAGCCGCGCCCTGGCGCGGGAAAAGATGCTCTACGAAGCCTTGCTCGAGGACTTGATCAGCCGCCTGGCGCCGTTGCAAGACACCGCCGCCGCCCTGGCGGAGCTGGATGTGTTGAGCAACCTCGCCGAACGTGCGCTGAACCTTGACTTAAATTGCCCGCGATTTGTCAGCGAACCGTGCATGCGCATCGTGCAAGGTCGTCACCCGGTGGTAGAGCAGGTGCTGACCACGCCGTTCGTCGCCAATGACCTGTCGCTGGACGACGATACCCGCATGCTGGTGATCACCGGTCCGAACATGGGCGGTAAATCCACCTACATGCGCCAGACCGCGTTGATCGTACTGTTGGCGCATATCGGCAGCTTCGTCCCAGCAGCCAGTTGCGAACTGTCCCTGGTGGACCGCATTTTCACGCGGATCGGCTCCAGCGATGACCTGGCCGGTGGCCGTTCGACCTTTATGGTGGAAATGAGCGAAACCGCCAACATTCTGCACAACGCCACCGAACGCAGCCTGGTGCTGATGGACGAAGTGGGCCGCGGCACCAGCACCTTTGACGGCCTGTCCCTGGCCTGGGCCGCGGCCGAACGCTTGGCGCATCTGCGTGCGTACACGCTGTTCGCCACGCACTACTTCGAGCTGACGGTGTTGCCGGAAAGCGAGCCGCTGGTGGCCAACGTGCATCTCAATGCCACCGAGCACAACGAGCGCATTGTGTTCCTGCACCATGTGCTGCCAGGGCCGGCAAGCCAGAGCTACGGCCTGGCCGTGGCGCAGTTGGCCGGTGTGCCGAGCGAGGTGATCACCCGTGCCCGTGAACACCTCAGCCGCCTGGAAACCACGGCCCTGCCCCATGAAACGGTGGTCGCCAGCCCGGCCAAAGCCAGCAAGAAACCCGCCGCGCCGCACCAGAGCGATATGTTCGCCAGCCTGCCCCATCCAGTGCTGGATGAGTTGGCAAAGCTTGACCTGGATGACTTGACGCCGCGTAAAGCGCTCGAAATGTTATATGCACTGAAGACTCGGATATAACGCAGACGCTTGCAAGCTGATAGAATCTCGCGCGGTTTGGGATGCTGCGGGCTTTTAGCCTGGTCCGCAGACTATCGCTCTCAAACCTCGCGAACCCCACCAAAAGGGGTTTCGCTGCCGCCGCCTGAGGAGAAAATTAGAAATGACCTTCGTCGTCACCGACAACTGCATCAAGTGCAAGTACACCGACTGCGTAGAAGTCTGTCCGGTGGACTGCTTCTACGAAGGCCCGAATTTCCTGGTTATCCACCCGGATGAGTGCATCGACTGCGCCCTGTGTGAACCAGAATGCCCGGCCGTCGCGATTTTCTCCGAGGACGAAGTGCCTGCGGAGATGCAGGAGTTTATTCAGCTGAACGTCGAGTTGGCGGAAATATGGCCGAATATCACCGAGCGCAAAGACCCGATGCCCGATGCTGCGGAGTGGGATGGCAAGAAAGGTAAGATTGCAGACCTCGAACGCTGATAGCGTCGTCGCCCCCAAAAGGCCCCTTGCGGGCCTTTTTGCGTTTCTGAAGGAAGCGTTTTACTTTTCTATAGGCAAAAAAAAGGGGCGGTATGACCCGCCCACATTTTTTCCCTAGTCCCTGTATTCCTTTTCATCATCCTGATGAATCGCATCCTGCGACGTTCCTTCAAACCATCGTTCCTTGATGGCTGTGCCAATCCGTGGACACGGGGCTGATGTTAGAGCGTTCCGAGAGAAGTTCAACGCGCCCCCCACGGAGGGCTGACAAACTTTTCCGCTCGCCAGAATGAAAATAATCGTTATTTTTCAAAACCTTAGATAATAACTTCGTCGATTCAAGACGTACGCAACCGCTAAAAAAACCAAACACTTACGGAAAAGTAAGCGAATGCTTACACGCGCATTACGCAAAGTAGCAGCAAGCCCTATTGGCGCCCCACCTGTAGGAGCGAGCGAGCTCGCGAAAAACCTGAGAGCACCACGGATCGTCAGGCTTTTCGCGTAACCGTTAAAGCCAAATCAATCGTCGCTCACGGTAATGGTCGGCATCGCCGGCGCCGTCGCTTCCTGCAAAACAATCCGCGCACCGACGTGACGGGCCAATTCCTGATAGATCATCGCGATCTGCCCATCAGCCTCTGCCGCTACGGTAGGTTTGCCACCATCGGCCTGCTCGCGAATCTCCATCGCCAATGGCAACGATGCCAACAGTTCAACGCCATACTGGGTAGCGAGCTTCTCGCCCCCACCTTCACCGAACAGATGCTCGGCATGTCCGCAGTTGGAACAGATGTGCACCGCCATGTTTTCCACAACACCCAGCACCGGGATGTTGACCTTGCGGAACATCTCCACACCTTTCCTGGCGTCGAGCAGCGCCAGGTCCTGAGGCGTGGTGACAATCACTGCACCGGCCACCGGAACTTTCTGCGCAAGGGTCAACTGAATGTCGCCGGTGCCTGGCGGCATGTCGATCACCAGGTAGTCGAGGTCGCCCCAAGCCGTTTGTGTGACCAGTTGCAGCAACGCACCGGAGACCATCGGCCCGCGCCAGACCATCGGCGTGTTGTCATCGGTGAGAAACGCCATGGACATCACTTCCACACCCAGCGACTCGATGGGCACAAACCATTTCTGATCCTTCACCTTCGGCCGCGTGCCTTCCGCGATGCCGAACATCACGCCCTGGCTCGGCCCGTAGATGTCGGCATCGAGAATGCCCACGCGCGCACCTTCCCGGGCCAGGGCCAGGGCCAGGTTGGCCGCGGTGGTGGATTTACCCACGCCGCCCTTGCCGGACGCCACCGCCACCACGTTCTTGACGTTGGCCAGGCCAGGGATCTGCGCCTGGGCCTTGTGCGGCGCGATCACACATTGGATATCGACCTTGGCCGAACCCACGCCGTCCAGGCCCTCGATGGCCATTTGCAACATCTGCGCCCAACCGCTTTTGAACAAACCTGCGGCATAACCCAGTTGCAACTGCACCGACACTTGGTCGCCCTGGACCTCGATGGCACGCACACAACCGGCACTGACCGGGTCCTGGTTCAAATAAGGGTCGGTGTACTGGCGAAGAACGGCTTCCACCGCTGCGCGATTGACGGCGCTCATGGGCTACTCCCGAAAAAAGACTGACTGAAACAGGCGGCTATCCTAACCGTTCCAGCCGCCGAGCGGCATGCTTTCGAAGGTGCGCAAGACACTGAAACAGCGTCACGGGGTGAAATAAATTTCCCAGCGCTTTATAGTGGCCGACCTCCGTTTCATCAAGTAGCCGAGCCCCATGTCCGAGCCACGCAAGATCCTCGTCACCAGCGCCCTGCCCTATGCCAATGGTTCCATCCATCTTGGCCATATGCTTGAGTACATCCAGACCGATATGTGGGTGCGCTTCCAAAAGCATCGCGGCAATCAATGCATTTATGTCTGCGCGGACGACGCCCACGGTTCGGCCATCATGCTGCGCGCCGAAAAGGAAGGCATCACCCCGGAACAACTGATCGCCAATGTGCAGGCTGAACACAGCGCCGACTTTGCCGAGTTCCTGGTGGATTTCGACAATTTCCACTCGACCCACTCCGAAGAAAACCGCGAGCTGTCGAGCCAGATCTACCTGCGGCTGAAGGAAGCCGGGCACATCGACCAACGTTCGGTGACCCAGTATTTCGACCCGGAAAAGAAAATGTTCCTGGCCGACCGTTTCATCAAGGGCACCTGCCCGAAATGCGGCACCGAAGACCAGTACGGCGACAACTGCGAAAAATGCGGCGCGACCTACGCACCGACCGACTTGAAGGATCCCAAGTCAGCGATCTCCGGTGCCACTCCGGTGCTCAAGGACTCGCAGCACTTCTTCTTCAAGCTCCCGGATTTCCAGCAAATGCTGCAAACCTGGACGCGCAGCGGTACCTTGCAGGACGCCGTGGCCAACAAACTCTCCGAATGGCTCGACAGTGGCCTGCAGCAGTGGGACATCTCCCGCGACGCGCCGTACTTCGGCTTCGAGATTCCGGGCGAGCCGGGCAAGTATTTCTATGTATGGCTGGACGCGCCGATCGGCTACATGGCCAGCTTCAAGAACCTGTGCGACCGCACCCCGGAGTTGGACTTCGACGCGTTCTGGGGCAAGGACTCCACCGCCGAGCTGTACCACTTCATCGGCAAGGACATCGTCAACTTCCACGCGCTGTTCTGGCCAGCGATGCTTGAAGGCTCGGGCTACCGCAAGCCGACCGGTATTGCCGTGCACGGCTACCTGACGGTCAACGGCCAGAAAATGTCCAAGTCCCGTGGCACCTTTATCAAGGCGCGCACCTACCTGGACCACCTGTCGCCGGAATACCTGCGCTATTACTACGCGTCCAAGCTGGGCCGTGGCGTCGACGACCTGGACCTGAACCTGGAAGACTTCGTACAGAAGGTCAACTCGGACCTGGTGGGTAAAGTCGTCAACATCGCCAGCCGTTGCGCCGGGTTTATCCACAAGGGCAACGCCGGTGTATTGGTAGCCGAGAACGCCGCACCGGAACTGACCGACGCCTTCCTGGCCGCCGCGCCAAGCATCGCCGACGCTTATGAAGCCCGCGACTTTGCCCGCGCCATGCGCGAGATCATGGGCCTGGCCGACCGCGCCAACGCGTGGATCGCCGACAAGGCGCCGTGGTCACTGAACAAGCAGGAAGGCAAGGAAGCTGAAGTCCAGGCGATCTGCGCCACCGGAGTCAACCTGTTCCGTCAGTTGGTGATCTTCCTCAAGCCGGTGCTGCCATTGCTGGCCGCCGATGCCGAGGCGTTCCTCAACGTGGCGCCGTTGAGCTGGAACGATCACACCACCTTGCTCGGCAATCATCAATTGAACGCGTTCAAGCCCTTGATGACCCGAATTGACCCGGTGAAAGTCCAGGCCATGACCGACGCTTCGAAAGAAGACCTGGTCGCCAGCCAGACCGATACCGGCCAATCCGCGCCGGCGGGCAATGGCGAACTGGCCAAGGACCCGATTTCCCCGGAAATCGATTTCGACGCCTTTGCCGCCGTAGACCTGCGTGTGGCGCTGATCATCAAGGCCGAAGCCGTCGAAGGTGCCGACAAGCTGCTGCGCCTGACGCTGGATATCGGTGACGAACAGCGCAACGTATTCTCCGGCATCAAGAGCGCTTACCCGGACCCGTCCAAGCTCGATGGCCGCCTGACCATGATGATCGCCAACCTCAAGCCACGGAAAATGAAGTTCGGCATTTCCGAAGGCATGGTGATGGCGGCGGGCCCTGGCGGCGAAGAAATCTACCTGCTGAGCCCGGACAGCGGTGCCAAGCCGGGTCAACGCATCAAGTAACCTCTGCAAAATGCCCCGCTGTTGCTAACGGCGGGGCTTCTCAGCTTGCCCTCCTCCCTGGGCCGGGCGTCAACGCTATGATCACAGCATGAACCTCATTCAACGTATCGACGCGCTGCTGCCGCAGACTCAATGCGGCAAGTGCGGGCACCCGGGTTGCAAGCCTTACGCAGAAGGTATCGCTAAAGGCGAAGCCATCAACAAGTGCCCGCCCGGTGGGCAGGAAACCATTGAGGGGCTCGCGCAACTGCTGCGCCTGCCGGTACTGGAGCTGGACACCAGTCGTGGAGATGCGCCTGCGCAAGTCGCCTATATCCGCGAAGCCGAATGCATCGGTTGTACCAAATGCATCCAGGCCTGCCCGGTGGACGCCATTGTGGGTGCCGCCAAGTTGATGCACACCGTGATTGTCGACGAGTGCACCGGTTGCGACCTGTGTGTTGCGCCCTGCCCTGTCGACTGTATCGAGATGCGCCCGCTTGCTGACGTTCTGCCTATCGTCGGTGACTTGGCCAGCAACGATGATGAACGGCGTGCGCGCGACCTCAAACGCAACCGGGCACGGCGACGCTTCGAACAACGTAACGCCCGTCTGCAACGTGAAGAAGCTTGCATGCTCGCCGAACGCCTGGCACGAGCCAAGCGCGCAGCGCCGATGGAGGTGGCACCGGTCGATAATACTCAGGCCGCTCAGGACGCTGCGATCAAGCAGGCCAAAAGCAGCGTCGCCATGAGTCGCGCTCAGTTGCACAAATCCTTGAAAGCGTTTGGGCATCCGCCGACCTTTGAGCAACAGTCGCAATTGATTATGCTGCAGCGACAGTTCGAGGCATCCGAGCAGGCGCTTACCGCACTAGAGACCAACAGCTCACCGCAGCCACCACAGACGGCCACTAAAAGCGCCGAGTTCAAGCGCGCAAAAATCCAGCTGGCCATGCGCCGTGCAGCGTTGAAAAAGGCTCAGGATCACCATGCTGACGAGCATCAATTGGCAGCCTTGAAAGCCGCATTGAGTGATGCCGAGCAAACGCTACAAGATGCCGAGGCCAACGGCTAACCCACTGCGCTGTGTATTGCTAACATTACGCCGACCGCCTGCAAGGAAACGTCTGTCCCTATGAATGCCGCAAAACGCCTGGAAATCTTCCGCAGGTTTCACGAAGACAATCCGGAACCGAAAACCGAACTGGCCTACTCCTCACCGTTCGAATTACTGATTGCGGTGATCCTTTCGGCTCAATCCACGGACGTTGGCGTTAACAAGGCCACGGCGAAGTTGTACCCCGTGGCCAATACACCCGCCGCGATTTACGCCCTGGGTGTGGAAGGCCTGTCCGAATACATCAAGACCATCGGCCTGTATAACAGCAAAGCCAAGAATGTGATCGAAACGTGCCGCCTGCTGCTGGAGCTGCATGGGGGTGAGGTGCCACAAACCCGCGAAGCCCTCGAAGCCTTGCCTGGCGTGGGCCGCAAAACGGCTAACGTGGTACTCAATACGGCGTTTCGGCAGTTGACCATGGCGGTGGACACGCACATTTTCCGCGTCAGCAACCGAACCGGCATTGCGCGGGGCAAAAATGTGGTTGAGGTGGAAAAGCAATTGATGAAGTTCGTGCCCAAGCCCTATCTGCTCGACTCCCACCATTGGCTGATCCTGCACGGACGCTACGTTTGCCAGGCCCGCAAGCCGCGCTGCGGCAGCTGCCGTATCGAAGACTTGTGCGAATACAAGGACAAGACCTCCGACGATTGAGCGATCATTGGTTTTTGTGATCAGGCGATTGAAAAAATCTTTTTTACCCGTTCGCGGATTATCGCTATAAGGAGCCCCAACGGCAGTCTTAGCCTGGAGTTGACCTTATGAGCGCTGGCAACGAACAACTGGAAGTGGAAGACGACCTCGTTGAGTCGGATGACGATGTGGTAGAGGCACCTGTAGCAGAGGTGGCCAAGACCAATTTAAGCAAACGCCGCACTATCGACAATCTTCTGGAAGAGCGACGCTTGCAAAAACAGCTGGCCGATTACGACTTCGATCTCTGATCAAGCCGTTGACGGCCGGAAGCCTCCCTGACGGAGGCTTTTTTCTGCCGGTTACACGGGTATTCAAGGGGTGCAATATCCTCCTAGACCAAGCCGTTGCGTTGGGCCAGTTCGATCAGGTCCACGAGGGACCTGGCATTGAGCTTGAGCAGCAAGCGCGTCTTGTAGGTACTGACGGTTTTGTTGCTGAGGAACATGCCATCGGCAATTTCCTTGTTGGTTTTGCCACGGGCCAGTTGCTGCAGCACCATCATCTCCCGCCCCGATAAGCGTTCGACCATGTCGGCTTCACTGGCATTGCCCATGGTTGACCGTACTGAGTTGAGCGCCTGGTTCGGGAAATAGCTATAGCCGGAAAGCACCGCCTTGATGGCACTGAGCAACTCTGTCAGATCCTGCTGCTTGCACACATAGCCGGCGGCACCTGCCTGCATGCAGCGCATGGAAAAATGGCCGGGCGCCTGGGACGTCAGCACCAGCACCTTGAACGAGACGGCTTGCTTGGTCGAAGCCAGCCGACAAATAACTTCCAGGCCGTCGAGCTTGGGGATTCCGATATCCAGTATCACAATATCCGGCATATGTTCCCGTGCAAGTTGCAACGCATCGACACCGTTATCAGTCTCGGCAACGACCTCATAACCATGACGCTCCATTAGCATGCGCACAGCAAGACGAATGACGGGATGATCATCCACGATCAGCACTTTATTCATGAGAAAGTCCAATTTCGCTGTTCGAATTATTTAGAGCAAACACAATAGCCTAGTCGATTACTAGTTGGCATAGCATTCCCCCCCGAGCAAGAGCAGGCAGAGACCCAACCCACAAGAAGATAGGAATTAGCCTACAAAAATTCGCCAACTTAGATGCATAGAGCTTTATGGTTGCTTTCAGACCTTTCTCGACGCGTACATATTTTGAGTGAAAGATCATGACCATCAGCCCGTAAAAGTAAACGTGCCGCACAAGCCTTTCAGGAAATACCCCTTGTTTGTCGCAATGACGCCAGCAAACCGCCCCGAAAAAACTATCCGCATTAGTTCCATTTAACATATTTCGACACTTCCATAATTCCTACAGAAAATTCAACAACTCACATATCCATTGCAGCTACATGAGTGAATTTTCTGTCAGACATAGTTCCTCATCAGATGTAAAAAATCATTCAACCTTAAAAATATAAAGATAAACTGGATAATAATTGCGCAAGTTACGGAAAAATCCTTAAACACACGCTAAACGCTAATAAACAGCGCCGCATCTAAAATCCAGGCAAAAAAAAGGCCCCTTGCAAAAGGGGCCTTTTTTCACGACGGGCGCACGGTTCAGAACAACGAGCGGCCCTTGTTGGCAGCAATGCGCATGCGCAGTGCGTTCAACTTGATGAAGCCTGCCGCGTCCGCCTGATTGTAGGCGCCGCCGTCTTCTTCGAAGGTGGCGATGTTGGAGTCGAACAGCGACTCATCGGACTTGCGGCCGGTGACGATCACGTTGCCCTTGTACAGCTTCAGGCGCACGACACCGTTCACGTGAGCCTGGGAGGCGTCGATCATCTGTTGCAGCATCAGACGCTCAGGGCTCCACCAGTAACCGGTGTAGATCAGGCTGGCGTACTTGGGCATCAGCTCGTCTTTGAGGTGCGCGACTTCGCGGTCCAGGGTGATGGATTCGATGGCGCGGTGGGCGCGCAGCATGATGGTGCCGCCCGGGGTTTCATAGCAGCCACGGGACTTCATGCCAACGTAACGGTTCTCGACGATGTCGAGACGGCCGATACCATGCTGACCGCCGATACGGTTCAGGGTCGCCAGTACGGTGGCCGGGGTCATTTCAACGCCGTCCAGCGCAACGATGTCGCCGTTGCGGTAAGTCAGTTCCAGGTACTGCGCCTTGTCTGGAGCGTTCTCCGGGGAGACCGTCCATTTCCACATATCTTCTTCGTGCTCGGTCCAGGTGTCTTCCAGCACGCCGCCTTCATAGGAAATGTGCAGCAGGTTGGCGTCCATCGAGTACGGCGACTTCTTCTTGCCATGGCGCTCGATCGGAATAGCGTGCTTTTCAGCGTAATCCATCAGCTTCTCACGGGACAGCAGGTCCCATTCACGCCACGGCGCAATGACTTTAACGCCTGGCTTGAGTGCGTAGGCACCCAGTTCGAAACGTACCTGGTCGTTGCCCTTGCCGGTGGCGCCGTGAGAAATGGCGTCGGCGCCCGTTTCATTGGCGATCTCGATCAGGCGCTTGGCGATCAGCGGACGTGCGATGGAGGTACCCAGCAGGTACTCACCTTCGTAGACAGTGTTGGCGCGAAACATCGGGAAAACGAAATCGCGGACGAACTCTTCGCGCAGGTCGTCAATGTAGATCTCTTTCACGCCCATGGCTTGCGCCTTGGCACGTGCAGGTTCGACCTCTTCACCCTGACCCAGGTCAGCGGTGAAGGTCACCACTTCACAGTTATAAGTATCCTGCAGCCACTTGAGGATCACCGAAGTGTCCAGGCCGCCGGAATACGCGAGAACGACCTTGTTTACGTCGGCCATGCCATCACTCCACGGGGTTGTACGGAAAGGCGACGATTCTACCGATCAAAACCGTGAAATTACAGGGGCGCGACAGCAAATGAAGATAAAGCGACAGATTATGTCGAGTGGGCGACCGATGGTCGCCTCTTATGAGGTAGCCGCCGGGTTGCTCGGCGCAGTGGCCTGAGGCGCCGGTTTCTCTGGGGTAGCCACCCGCTCAAGCTGAATATTTACACGGCGGTTACGCGCACGGTTGGCGGCATTGGTGTTGGGCGCCAAGGGGTAGCTTTCACCATGGAAGCGCATCGTGATTTGCGATTCCTGGATGCCGTTGGCCTTGAAGTAGTCCATCACCGCCAGGGCGCGGCGCCGTGAGACGTCACGGTTGGTCAGGCGATTGCCACTGTTGTCGGAATGACCGTTCAACTCGACATGATTGACCGTGGGATCGGCTTTCATGAATGCCAGGATCACCGACAACTTCTTCTTGGCCGCCGCGTCCAGCTCAATACCACCACCGGGGAAGCCCACTTCAGTCTGTTTGACCTGGTCGTAATTCATGGGCAGCAGCTTGGTGGTGCACACCTGATAATCGTTGTACGCCTTGTTGAACTTCACAGGCAGCAGGCGAATTTCCGAGTAGCCGCCTTGACGCCCGTAATGCCGCACGGTCGGGCTGCGCCCTTCAAGCAAACCCGTGAACAGGCGGCCGGCCTGGGCCTGGGAGCTATTGAACAGGACCTCGCCGCTGCCGACACGCACGGCCCCAAGGTTGATATCACCTCGGCCCGGCTGCCACGGCGCGGCCGCGGCCAATAAGGTTGCCGAGCCGGCGCCAAGGGTGCCGCCATAGGTTTTCAGACGAAACGTTGCCTGCTCGCCGGCCCGGCGCACGAACTCACCGGAACCGAAATCGGTGATCGGCTGGGTCAGGCGGCACTCGAACTGATCGCCCTCTACCTTCCACTCAATATTCTCCAGACGTGTCTGGAACGTGAGGGCCGCCGCAGGCAGGCTGGCGAACACACTGAGCAGGGCTAGATAATACTGGCGCACGGGAGGCTCCACTGGTTTCTACAACACTTCAAAGCGTCATACATCGTTAAGGCATACCCGGAGATATCGGTAGCATCCGGCAAAACTTGATAGCGAGTGCCTGCAAGAGTCTTTTCCGGTAGCATTCCCACCAGATTGACCCGCCTGGAATCCCCAATGTCCGACCGCCTGACCCTGCTGCGTCCCGACGACTGGCATATTCATCTTCGCGATGGTGCTGCGTTACCCCAAACCGTGGCCGATGTGGCCCGCACGTTTGGCCGTGCCATCATCATGCCTAACCTGGTACCTCCGGTGCGCAATGCCGCAGAAGCCGACGCCTATCGCCAGCGCATCCTCGCTGCACGACCGGCCGGCAGCCGCTTCGAACCGTTGATGGTGCTCTACCTGACCGACCGCACCCAGCCTGAAGAAATCCGTGAAGCCAAGGCCAGCGGTTATGTGCACGCCGCCAAGCTGTACCCGGCAGGTGCGACCACCAACTCCGATTCCGGTGTAACCAGTATCGACAAGATCCTGCCGGCGATCGAAGCCATGGCGGAGGTCGGCATGCCATTGCTGATCCACGGGGAAGTCACCCGTGGCGACGTGGATGTGTTCGATCGCGAAAAAATCTTCATCGATGAACACATGCGTCGTGTGGTCGAGTTGTTCCCTACGCTCAAAGTGGTGTTTGAACACATCACCACCGCCGATGCGGTGCAGTTCGTCAGCGAAGCGTCGGCCAACGTTGGCGCGACCATCACCGCTCATCACCTGCTCTACAACCGCAACCACATGCTGGTGGGCGGGATTCGGCCGCATTTCTATTGCCTGCCTATCCTCAAGCGCAATACCCACCAGGTGGCACTACTGGATGCCGCCACCAGCGGCAGCCCGAAGTTCTTCCTCGGCACCGACTCTGCGCCACACGCCCAGCACGCCAAGGAAGCCGCATGCGGCTGCGCCGGCTGCTACACCGCGTTTGCCGCCATCGAGTTGTACGCCGAAGCGTTCGAACAGCGTAACGCGCTGGACAAACTCGAAGGTTTCGCCAGCCTCAACGGCCCGCGTTTCTACGGCCTGCCGGCGAATACCGACCGCATTACCCTGGTCCGTGAAGACTGGACCGCCCCTGCCAGCCTGCCGTTTGGCGAGCTGACCGTTATCCCGCTGCGCGCCGGTGAAACACTGCGCTGGCGCCTGCTGGAGGAAAGCAAGTGAGTGAAGACCATTACGACGACGAACAAGAGCACGGCGGTGGCGGCTCGCGCCATCCGATGGCCGAGCGTTTTCGCGGTTATCTGCCGGTTGTCATCGACGTAGAAACCGGTGGTTTCAACTGCGCCACCGACGCCTTGCTGGAAATCGCCGCAACCACCATCGGCATGGACGAACAGGGCTTTGTGTACCCGGAACACACTCATTTCTTCCGCGTCGAGCCGTTTGAAGGCGCCAATATCGAAGCCGCTGCCCTGGAATTCACCGGGATCAAGCTCGACCACCCGCTGCGCATGGCGGTAAGTGAAGAAGCGGCGCTGACCGATATCTTCCGTGGCGTGCGCAAGGCGTTGAAGGCCAATGGCTGCAAACGTGCGATTCTGGTCGGCCACAACAGCAGTTTCGACCTGGGCTTCCTGAACGCCGCCGTGGCGCGGCTGGACATGAAGCGCAACCCGTTTCATCCGTTCTCCAGTTTCGACACCGCAACGCTTGCCGGCCTGGCCTACGGTCAGACCGTTCTGGCCAAAGCCTGCCAGGCGGCCGGTATCGACTTTGACGGGCGTGAAGCCCACTCGGCCCGCTACGACACCGAGAAGACCGCCGAGCTGTTCTGCGGCATCGTCAATCGGTGGAAACAGATGGGCGGCTGGGAAGACTTCAACGACTGAAGGCAAATCCCGCGCATAAAAAAACCGGCCTTTTCAGGCCGGTTTTTTTGTACCGTGACGTTGGCTTACAGCTTGCCAGCGTTCTCGGTCAGGTAAGCCGCTACGCCTTCAGGCGAAGCGTTCATGCCTTTGTCGCCTTTTTTCCAGTTGGCAGGGCAGACTTCGCCGTGCTCTTCGTGGAATTGCAGCGCGTCGACCAGGCGGATCAGCTCTTCCATGTTACGGCCCAGCGGCAGGTCGTTGATGATCTGCGAGCGCACAACGCCCTTGTCGTCGATCAGGAACGCGCCACGGAATGCCACGCCGCCTTCGGACTCAACGTCGTAAGCCTTGGCGATCTCGTGCTTCATGTCGGCAGCCATGGTGTATTTGACTTTGCCGATGCCGCCGTCGTTGATGGCGGTGTTGCGCCAGGCGTTGTGGGTGAAATGGGAGTCGATGGAAACCGCGACCACTTCAACATTGCGCGCCTTGAAATCGTCCATGCGGTGGTCCAGGGCGATCAGCTCCGAAGGGCAGACGAAGGTGAAGTCCAGCGGGTAGAAGAACACCAGGCCGTATTTGCCTTTGATGGCTTCAGACAGCTTGAAGCTGTCTACGATTTCGCCATTGCCGAGGACGGCTGGTACGTCGAAATCCGGGGCTTGTTTACCGACGAGTACGCTCATTGGATATCTCCTGATATAGGGGTGACGATTGAAGTAAAAGGACCGGTCGAGTCTGCCTGTGGAAACAGACAGAAATATGACGCAATCACGCTTCGTGAAGACCGACCATCATACACCGAAAAAACCGTTCGTCAGCGCACGGGCAATTCCCCCCGGATTGCTGCTGAAACTATTTTGACAATCATTCTCGTTAACATTAAGATCCATCGCACTTAAGCCATAAACCCGCGACGGTTCTCACTTATGTATGTCTGCCTCTGCACTGGCGTCACCGACGGACAAATCCGCGAAGCAATCTATGAAGGTTGCTGCAGCTACAAAGAAGTGCGTGAAACCACCGGCGTTGCCAGCCAGTGCGGCAAATGTGCTTGCCTGGCCAAGCAAGTGGTACGGGAAACCCTGACGCAGCTGCAAACAGCCCAGGCCGCACTCCCCTACTCGACAGAATTTACACACGCCTGATAGGCATGTTTTAAAGAGCCGGACCTTGTGTCCGGTTTTTTTATGCCTGTAATTCAATTAGTTAGCGCCAAGACGCGGAACACAAACATTCTTATTCCGATTAATTTTCATTTATTATTCAATAACTTAGGTTTGACACTAGGATTTTCACCGCTCAGACTCCGCCCTATACACAGCTATTACAGGGCAGGACCCCAGTCATGAAAGGCGACATCTCAGTCATCCAGCAACTCAACAAAATCCTTGCCAATGAACTGGTCGCGATCAATCAGTACTTCCTGCATGCGCGCATGTACGATGACTGGGGCCTGGAAAAGCTCGGCAAGCGTGAATACAAAGAATCGATCAAGGCCATGAAGGACGCCGACGCGCTGATCAAGCGCATCCTGTTCCTGGAAGGCCTGCCGAACGTGCAGGACCTGGGCAAGCTGAACATCGGTGAGCACACCCAGGAAATGATCAGCAGCGACCTGGGCTTTGAGCGCAAGAGCCACAGCGACCTGAAGGCTGGTATCGCTCACTGCGAAACCAAGGGCGATTTCGGCAGCCGTGAACTGTTGGAAGATATCCTGGAAGATCAGGAAGAGCATATCGACTGGCTTGAAACCCAGTTGGGCCTGATCGACAAGGTCAGCCTGGAGAATTACCTGCAATCGCAGATGGGTGAATAACCCGTAGCGTTCAGGCACAAAAAAGCCCCGCTCTCACCAGAGAAGCGGGGCTTTTTATTGCTCGCCCATTAGGCGTCAGTCTTGACTGCTGCTTTTTGCGCTGCGTCTTTGATCAGCGCTTGCAGCGAACCATCAGCTGCCATTTCAGTGATGATGTCGCTACCGCCAACCAGCTCACCGGCTACCCACAACTGCGGGAAAGTCGGCCAGTTGGCATACTTTGGCAGGTTGGCGCGGATTTCAGGGTTTTGCAGGATATCCACGTAAGCGAACTTCTCGCCACATGCCATCACAGCCTGGGACGCTTTTGCGGAGAAACCGCACTGAGGCGCGTTAGGTGCGCCCTTCATGTAAAGCAGAATGGTGTTGTTGGCAATCTGCTCTTTGATCGTTTCGATGATATCCATGGAACACCTCTGCAGGAACTTTGCGACTCACGGGTCGGCACGGTGGCGCATTGTAACGCAAAAATCCAGCAGGATGCTCAGGCCGCCGCCACCTTCACCGGTACGCCGTTGAGCGCCGCATTACCCGACAACTCGTCCAATTGCCGCTCGTCGGTCAAGTCATTGGCACTCGCCCCCGGCTGGCTGCTCGCGATGCTCATCTGCACGCCCGGACGACCGTGGCCCCAGCCGTGAGGCAGGCTGACCACACCCGGCATCATGTCCGTGCTGGCCGCTACTTCCACTTCGACCATACCGATACGCGAACTCACCCGCACCCGCTGGCCATCGCTCAACTGACGGCTAGCCAGATCATCGGGGTGCATCAGTAGTTGATGGCGTGGCTTACCCTTCACCAGTCGGTGATAGTTATGCATCCAGGAATTATTGCTGCGCACATGCCGCCTGCCAATCAATAGCAGTTCGTCGGCCACCGGCACCGGCTGCGCGGCGAAACGCGCCAGGTCGGCCAGGATCACGGCCGGTGCCGCTTGCACCTTGCCATCCGCGGTTTTCAAACGTGCCGCGAGGTTGGGCTTGAGCGGCCCCAGGTCGACGCCATGGGGATGATCCGCCAACATCGCCACCGACAGTTTATGACTGGATGCGTCACCATAGGCACCCGCACGCAGGCCAAAGTCGATCATCTGTGCCGGTGGCAGGGTGGGCTTGAGCACCGCGCCAGTGTGCGCCGCAAACGCCTTGGCCAAGCCGACAAAGATCTCCCAGTCATGCAATGCACCCTCAGGCTTGGGCAGGATGGCGCGATTGAAGCGTGTGACATTGCGTACCGCGAACAAATTGAAGGTGGTGTCGTAGTGATCGTTTTCCAGCGCCGAGGTGGAGGGCAAGATCAGGTCGGCATAACGCGTGGTCTCGTTGATATACAGGTCGATGCTGACCATGAACTCCAACCCGTCCAGGGCTTGTTCCAATTGGCGGCCGTTAGGCGTGGACAGTACCGGGTTGCCGGCCACCGTCACCAGGGCGCGGATCTGCCCTTCACCCTCGGTCAGCATTTCTTCGGCCAGGGCTGACACCGGCAGTTCTCCGCCGTACTCCGGTCGCCCGGACACGCGGCTCTGCCAGCGGTTGAAATGGCCGCCGCTGGTGGAGGCCACCAGGTCCACCGCGGGGCTGGTGCAGAGCGCGCCGCCGACGCGGTCCAGGTTGCCGGTCACCAGGTTGATCAGTTGCACCAGCCAATGGCACAGCGTGCCAAACGCTTGGGTCGAGACCCCCATGCGGCCATAACAAACGGCCTTGTCAGCGCCGGCGAAGTCCCTGGCCAACTGGCGAATCTGCTCGGCAGGCACCGCACACTGGCGGCTCATGGCCTCGGCATCGAAGCCGGTAATCGCCTTGCGTACATCATCCAGGCCTTGCACCGGCAAATGGCTGTCGCGTGTCAGCCCTTCGGAGAACAAAGTGTTGAGCACCCCAAACAACAATGCCGCATCGCCGCCGGGGCGCACGAACACGTGCTGGTCGGCGATGGCTGCCGTCTCGCTGCGCCGAGGGTCGACCACCACCACTTTTCCGCCCCGCGCCTGGATGGCCTTGAGGCGTTTCTCCACATCGGGCACGGTCATGATGCTGCCATTGGAAGCTAGCGGGTTGCCGCCGAGAATCAACATGAAGTCGGTCTGGTCGATATCGGGTATGGGCAACAACAGGCCGTGGCCGTACATCAGGTGACTGGTGAGGTGATGAGGCAGTTGGTCTACCGAGGTCGCGGAAAAACGATTGCGCGTCTTCAACAGCCCTAGAAAGTAGTTGCTGTGGGTCATCAACCCATAGTTATGCACGCTTGGGTTGCCCTGATACACCGCCACCGCGTTCTGCCCATGCCGCGCCTGGATACCCGCAAGCCGCTCGGCCACCAGGGCAAAGGCTTCATCCCAGGCAATCGGCTGCCATTCGCTGCCCACCCGTCGCATGGGTTGGTGCAGGCGGTCTGGGTCATTCTGGATGTCCTGCAGGGCCACGGCCTTGGGGCAGATGTGGCCGCGACTGAAACTGTCCAGAGGGTCGCCCTTGATCGAGGTGATCGCCAGGCTACCGTCTTCGGCTTGGGTGGTTTCCAGGGTGAGGCCGCAGATGGCTTCGCACAGGTGGCAGGCACGGTGGTGGAGAGTCTTGGTCATGGCCAGTCTCTTTTATAGGGGCTTTGACTCAACTATGGGCCGCGACCACTTGGCGCGCCAGCAACCTTCGCGTTGTGAATCGACGGGCATAGGCCAGGGCATGGCTAAGCATGAGCAAATGTTTCAGAAACCTTGTCGGCAGGCGCTGAAACCGACGCGACCTGGCCCAAGCCCGCCCCCGCGCATTGCAAAAGGCCTGGACGCCAGTGTACAAATGGCTCGCTGCTGTCAGGAATTCGTCTTCAAACGCGCGCCAGCGCCCTGCTTGAACACCCCTAAAGCCGTAGCCCTATTGGTAAAACGCGACATTTAATGTCAATATCGCGTCTTCCCCTATTTCGTCGCCCCGTGCGGCTTTCGCCGCAGGTCTCGCCCGTTGTCGCAATAAACAAGGCTTTGAGTATCTGCGGTCTGTTGCAAAAGGTAGTTAATGATGAGCGCAAGGCACTTTCTCTCCCTGATGGATTGCACGCCCGAAGAGCTGGTCAGCGTGATCCGTCGAGGCATTGAGCTTAAAGACCTGCGTAACCGCGGTGTACTGTTTGAGCCGTTGAAAAACCGGGTACTCGGGATGATTTTCGAAAAGTCCTCGACCCGCACACGCCTGTCGTTCGAAGCCGGCATGATCCAGCTGGGTGGCCAGGCCATCTTCCTGTCACCGCGCGACACCCAATTGGGCCGTGGTGAGCCGATCAGCGATTGCGCCATCGTGATGTCGCGCATGCTCGATGCCGTGATGATCCGTACCTTCGCCCACAGCACCTTGACCGAATTTGCCGCCAACTCCCGTGTGCCCGTGATCAACGGCCTGTCCGATGACCTGCACCCCTGCCAGTTGCTGGCCGACATGCAAACCTTCCTCGAACACCGTGGCTCGATCCAAGGCAAGACCGTGGCCTGGATCGGCGATGGCAACAACATGTGCAACAGCTATATAGAAGCGGCGATCCAGTTCGACTTCCACCTGCGCATCGCCTGCCCTGAAGGCTACGAGCCCAGCGCGGAGTTCATGGCCAAGGCCGATGGCCGTGTGCAACTGCTGCGCGATCCGAAGGATGCGGTGGTCGGCGCACACCTGGTCAGTACCGACGTCTGGACCTCCATGGGCCAGGAAGACGAGACCGCCAAGCGCCTGGCCAGGTTCGCGCCGTTTCAGGTGACCCGTGCGTTGCTCGACCTGGCCGCGCCAGACGTGCTGTTCATGCACTGCCTGCCCGCCCACCGGGGCGAAGAAATCAGCCAGGACCTGCTCGACGATTCGCGCTCAGTCGCGTGGGATCAGGCCGAGAACCGCCTGCATGCGCAAAAAGCCTTGCTCGAATTCCTCGTACCACCGTCGTACCACCACGCATGAGCCAATCATTACTGCTGAACCTGCGCAATCTGGCATGCGGCTATCAAGACCAGCGCGTCGTGCAGAACCTCAACCTGCACCTCAACGCCGGCGATATCGGTTGCCTGCTCGGCTCTTCAGGGTGTGGCAAGACCACTACCCTGCGCGCGATTGCTGGCTTTGAGCCGGTGCATGAAGGCGAAATCAGCCTGGCGGGCGAAGTCATCTCCCGTGCCGGTTTCACCCTCGCCCCGGAAAAACGTCGTATCGGCATGGTGTTCCAGGACTACGCGTTGTTCCCGCACCTGAGCGTGGCTGACAACATCGCCTTTGGCATTCGCAAGCACCCGCAAAAAGAGCGCGTAGTTGCCGAGTTGCTGGAACTGGTCAACTTGAAGAACCTGGGCAAGCGCTTCCCCCATGAGCTTTCCGGTGGTCAGCAACAACGCGTCGCCCTCGCCCGGGCCCTGGCGCCGGAGCCGCAACTGCTGTTGCTGGATGAACCCTTTTCCAACCTCGATGGCGAACTGCGCCGCAAGCTCAGCCATGAAGTGCGCGACATCCTCAAGGCTCGCGGCACCAGCGCGATCCTGGTAACCCATGATCAGGAAGAGGCCTTCGCGGTCAGCGACCATGTCGGCGTGTTCAAGGAGGGTCGTCTTGAGCAATGGGACACGCCCTACAACCTCTATCACGAACCGCAGACGCCTTACGTTGCCAGTTTCATCGGCCAGGGGTATTTCATCCGTGGTCGGCTGAACTCGCCCGAATCGGTCAGCACTGAACTGGGCGACCTGCGCGGCAACCGTGCCTACACCTTGCCGACCGGCGCTGCGGTGGACGTGCTGCTGCGCCCGGACGATATCGTGTATGCGCCGGACAGCGCGTTGAAAGCCCGGATCGTCGGCAAGACCTTCCTCGGCGCCTCAACGCTGTACCGGTTACAGTTGCCGACCGGCGCTCAGTTGGAGTCGATTTTCCCCAGCCATGCCGATCACCAAGTGGGCGCAGAGGTGGGGATTCGTGTGGCGGCTGAGCATTTGGTGGTGTTCCAGGCATCCGGCAGCACAGCGGCGCAGATTCCTGCTGTTGAGTCAGGCGTGCGCCGCCACAGCGTCGCTCACTGATAAAACCGGGTCGGAATGTAGGACCTGGCTTGCCTGCGATGCAGACAACTCGGGTTATCTGTTACACCGCGTTGATGCTATCGCAGGCAAGCCAGCTCCCACATTTGATCCTCATAGACTTCAAAGAATAATTATCAGGCCCGCCCGATCGGTGCGAATTTGGCCTGGGTGTGTTCAGCCAACACCGCTGCTGGCAATTCGACTTCCAATCCTCTTCTGCCCGCGCTGACAAAAATCGTTGCAAAGGGTTGCGCCGTTTCATCGATAAACGTTCGCAGCCGCTTCTTCTGACCCAGCGGGCTGATGCCGCCCAACAGATAACCGGTGGAACGCTGCGCCGCTGCCGGGTCAGCCATTTCGACTTTCTTCACACCCGCAGCGTGAGCCAGGGCTTTCAAGTCCAGACTTCCGACGACCGGCACCACGGCCACCAACAATTCGCCCTTCTCGCTACTCGCCAAGAGCGTCTTGAACACCTGCGCCGGGTCGAGGCCCAATTTCTCCGCAGCTTCCAGGCCATATGACGCCGCCTTGGGGTCATGTTCATAACTGTGAATGCGATGTTCGGCGCGAACTTTTTTCAACAAATCCAGTGCGGGCGTCATGGCGTCTCCGGCAGGGAAAACAGGTGCCCAATTCTAGGCCAAGCGCCGGCAAAACGCTCTAGTTCAAGCGCTGCTGGCTCACAGCTCCGGGATACACGGCGTGATCATTCATCAGACCAATAGTTCGAAAGTGACCAATGGTTCACTTTCGACCTTTGACAGCGGTCATTCTTGTCTATATTTTTTCGTTTCCGAATACTGTAGGAATAGTCCATCAGTGCTCCAGCAGTAAGCCGCGGCTAAGGATGGGGATCCTCGTCACGGTGAAAATCGCGCAACCGCCCGTTGAGGCAGTGCGCAAGACAAGAACAACAATTGAGGTTTTCCATGACAACTGCTCTTCAACAGCCTTCACTTTCGAGCCAATGCATGGCCGAATTCCTGGGCACCGCGCTGCTGATCTTCTTCGGTACAGGATGCGTCGCCGCGCTCAAGGTCGCGGGTGCGAGCTTTGGCTTGTGGGAAATCAGTATCATCTGGGGGGTCGGCGTGAGCATGGCGATCTACCTGAGTGCCGGTATTTCCGGGGCTCACCTCAACCCGGCGGTCAGTATCGCCCTGTGCATCTTTGCCGATTTTGAAAAGCGCAAACTGCCCTTCTATATTCTTGCCCAGGTCGCCGGCGCCTTTTGCTCCGCCGCCCTGGTGTACACGCTCTACAGCAATCTGTTTTTCGATTACGAACAAACCCACCACATGGTCCGCGGCTCACAAGCCAGCCTGGAATTGGCGTCGGTGTTCTCCACCTATCCCCATGCGCTGCTGAGCACGGCCCAGGCATTCCTGGTGGAGATGGTCATCACCGCCATCCTGATGGGCGTGATCATGGCTCTGACCGATGATAACAACGGCCTGCCACGTGGCCCCCTGGCCCCCCTGCTGATCGGTTTGCTGATCGCCGTAATCGGCAGCGCCATGGGCCCGTTGACTGGCTTTGCGATGAACCCGGCACGGGATTTCGGTCCCAAGCTGATGACCTTTTTCGCCGGTTGGGGTGAAATGGCCTTTACTGGCGGTCGCGATATTCCTTATTTCCTGGTGCCGATTTTCGCTCCGATTGTCGGCGCATGCCTGGGCGCTGCGGCCTATCGCGGGCTGATTGCTCGCCACCTGCCGAGCGCCGCACCGGCTATCGCTGAAGAAACACCTGACACGGCTGTCAACGGCAAGACTCGTATTTCCTGAAAGCGCCAGCCTGGCCCCCTGCCCTTCGCGGCCCAGGCTGATTTCTGACTTCCTTATTTCGTCCAAGGCAATTGACATGACCGACCTTCAGAATAAGAACTACATCATTGCCCTTGATCAGGGCACCACCAGTTCCCGGGCGATCATCTTCGATCGTGACGCCAACGTGGTGTGTACCGCCCAGCGTGAATTCGTCCAGCACTACCCGCAGGCTGGCTGGGTTGAACATGACCCGATGGAAATCTTCGCCACCCAGAGCGCGGTGATGGTCGAAGCGCTGGCGCAGGCCGGCCTGCACCATGACCAGGTGGCCGCCATCGGTATCACCAACCAGCGTGAAACCACGGTGGTCTGGGACAAGATCACCGGCCGCCCGATCTATAACGCCATTGTCTGGCAGTGCCGCCGCAGTACCGAGATCTGCCAGCAGCTCAAGCGCGACGGCCATGAGCAATACATCAGCGACACCACGGGCCTTGTGACCGACCCGTACTTCTCCGGCACCAAGCTCAAGTGGATCCTCGACAACGTCGAAGGCAGCCGCGAACGTGCGCGCAATGGCGAACTGTTGTTCGGCACCGTCGACAGCTGGCTGATCTGGAAATTTACCGGCGGCAAGACCCACGTCACCGACTACACCAATGCTTCGCGCACCATGCTCTTCAACATCCACACCCTGGAGTGGGATGCGAAGATGCTGGAGATTCTCGACATTCCGCGGGAAATGCTCCCTGAAGTGAAGTCGTCGTCGGAAATCTATGGCCGTACCAAGAGCGGCATTGCTATCGGCGGCATTGCCGGTGACCAGCAAGCGGCCCTGTTTGGCCAGATGTGCGTGGAAGCGGGCCAGGCCAAGAACACCTACGGCACCGGCTGCTTCCTGCTGATGAACACCGGCGACAAGGCGGTGAAATCCAAGCACGGCATGCTCACCACCATCGCCTGCGGCCCACGCGGCGAGGTGGCCTATGCCCTGGAAGGCGCGGTCTTCAACGGTGGCTCTACCGTGCAATGGCTGCGTGACGAGCTGAAGATCATCAACGATGCCCACGACACCGAATACTTTGCCGGCAAGGTCAAGGACAGCAACGGCGTGTACCTGGTACCCGCCTTCACCGGCCTCGGCGCGCCCTACTGGGACCCGTATGCCCGTGGCGCACTGTTCGGCCTGACCCGTGGCGTACGCGTAGACCACATTATTCGCGCAGCCCTGGAGTCGATTGCCTACCAGACCCGCGACGTCCTCGACGCCATGCAACAGGACTCGGGCGAACGCCTCAAGGCCCTGCGCGTGGACGGCGGCGCGGTTGCCAACAACTTCCTGATGCAATTCCAGGCCGACATCCTCGGCACCCAGGTAGAACGCCCGCAAATGCGCGAGACCACCGCCCTCGGCGCGGCCTACCTGGCGGGCCTGGCGTGTGGCTTCTGGGGCAGCCTGGACGAGTTGCGCGGCAAGGCAGTAATCGAGCGCGAGTTCGAGCCACAGCTGGATGAGGCGGCCAAAGAGAAACTCTACGCCGGCTGGCAGAAAGCTGTGAGCCGCACCCGTGACTGGGAGCCGCACGAAGGCGCCGAATAAGCCAAGCGCTGGCTTACGGTAGGTTGTAACTGGCAGGGAGCGGATTCCTGCGTCATCATGGGCCACTTTTGTATGGCAGCCCAAAGGACGCCCCATGAATCTGCCTCCCCGCCAACAACAAATCCTCGAACTGGTCCGCGAACGCGGGTACGTCAGTATCGAGGAAATGGCGCAGCTATTCGTTGTCACCCCGCAAACCATCCGCCGCGATATCAACCAGCTGGCGGACGCCAACCTGTTGCGCCGCTACCACGGCGGCGCAGCCTATGACTCCAGTGTCGAGAACACCGCGTACGCCATGCGTGCCGACCAGATGCGCGACGAGAAGCAACGCATCGGTGAAGCCATCGCCGCGCAGATTCCCGATCACGCCTCGCTGTTCATCAACATCGGCACCACCACCGAATCCATCGCCCGTGCGCTGCTCAATCACAGCCACCTGAAAATCATCACCAACAACCTCAACGTCGCCACCATGCTCAGTGCCAAGGACGACTTCGATGTGTTGCTCACCGGCGGCAATGTGCGCCGTGACGGTGGTGTGGTGGGCCAGGCCAGTGTCGACTTCATCAACCAGTTCAAGGTCGACTTTGCCCTGGTGGGCATCAGCGGGATCGACGAGGACGGCAGCCTGCTGGACTTCGATTACCAGGAAGTGCGGGTTTCCCAGGCAATCATCGCCAATGCGCGGCAGGTGATCCTGGCGGCGGACTCCAGCAAATTCGGGCGCAATGCCATGATTCGCCTGGGGCCGATCAGCCTGGTGGACTGCCTGGTGACTGACCAGCAGCCGGTGCCGGCGTTGGTGCAAGTGCTGAATGAGCACAAGGTGCGGCTGGAAGTCGTTTAGCGCCTGTTCAGGCGTCATCGCGGGCAAGCCCGACTCCCACAGTTTGAAATGCGATCAAATGTGGGAGCCGGGCTTGCCCGCGATGACGGCCTCACTAACACCCATACATTCACCTTTGTTCATAATTCTTCCTTTCTCCACCCTTCGATGAGTTTTTTCAATCGAAGTCGGGTGGCTGTGCCCGCAATTATCAGCTACCATTTTCGCAAATGAACATTCATGTTCGAATTCAAAGACGAAAAGATCGCGAGGCCAGCCGATGAACCCTTCCACCTTGCCTGCTCCACCGCTTGCCGAAGTCTATGACGTTGCCGTAATTGGTGGCGGGATCAATGGCGTCGGGATTGCAGCAGACGCAGCCGGTCGCGGTTTGTCGGTATTCCTTTGCGAAAAGGATGACTTGGCCAGCCACACCTCATCGGCCAGCAGCAAGCTGATCCACGGTGGACTGCGTTACCTGGAGCATTACGAATTCCGTCTGGTGCGTGAAGCATTGGCCGAACGCGAAGTACTGCTGGCCAAGGCACCGCACATCGTCAAGCAAATGCGCTTCGTACTGCCGCACCGCCCGCACCTGCGCCCGGCCTGGATGATTCGCGCTGGTCTGTTCCTTTATGACCACTTGGGCAAGCGCGAAAAGCTCGCGGGTTCCAAAAGCCTCAAGTTCGGTGCCGACAGCCCGCTGAAAAGCGAAATCACCAAAGGCTTTGAATACTCCGACTGCTGGGTCGACGACGCCCGCCTGGTGGTACTTAACGCCATGGCTGCCCGCGAGAAAGGCGCGCACATCCACACCCAGACCCGTTGCGTCAGCGCCAAGCGCAGCAACGGCATGTGGGAAATGAACATGGAACGTGCCGACGGCAGCCTGTTCTCGATCCGCGCCCGCGCCCTGGTGAATGCCGCCGGCCCATGGGTGGCCAAATTCATCCGGGACGACCTGAAGCTGGATTCACCGTACGGCATTCGTCTGATCCAGGGCAGCCACCTGATCGTGCCGAGACTGTACGAGGGTGCTCACGCGCATATTCTGCAAAACGAAGACCAACGCATCGTCTTCACCATTCCGTACCTGAACCACCTGACCATCATCGGCACCACCGACCGCGAATACACCGGCGATCCGGCAAAAGTCGCGATTACCGAAGGTGAAACCGACTACATGCTCAAGGTGGTCAACGCGCACTTCAAGAAACAGCTGAGCCGCGACGATATTGTTCACACCTACTCCGGCGTGCGCCCACTGTGCAATGACGAGTCGGACAACCCGTCGGCCATTACGCGTGACTACACCCTGTCGCTGTCCGGCGGCACCGGCGAAGCACCGATCCTGTCGGTGTTCGGTGGCAAGCTGACCACCTATCGCAAACTGGCCGAGTCGGCCATGGCCCAACTGGCGCCGTACTTCACCCAGATGCGCCCAAGCTGGACTGCCACAGCCAGCCTGCCCGGTGGCGAACACATGACTACCCCAGAAGCCCTGGCCGATGCCATCCGCGCCAAGTTCGACTGGGTACCGAGCGAGATCGCCCGTCGCTGGTCCACCACCTACGGCAGCCGCACCTGGCGCCTGCTGGAGGGCGTGCAATCGCTCGCCGATCTGGGTGACCACTTGGGTGGCGGCCTCTATACCCGCGAAGTCGACTACCTGTGCGCCGAAGAGTGGGTGACACAACCACAGGACGTGTTGTGGCGCCGTACCAAGCTTGGCCTGTTCACCACGCCGCAAGAGCAGGAAAACCTGCAACGCTACTTGTCCAAGGTCGAGCAGAACCGCAGCAAGATCGAAGCCGCCTGACCGCCCCAGTGTAGGAGCGAGCTTGCTCGCGAAAAACCCGAGAGCGCCGCGTTTATTCAGCATAAACGCGGCGTTTTTTCGTTTTTCGCGAGCAAGCTCGCTCCTACGGACTATTCGGTTTTCCGAACACTCCCCTCTGCCCTATTCGGTTTGCCGGACTACCGACCGAAAATACTGCCGACACAAAAAGTTAATTTTCATATAAATCATGAAGTTATCCTTTTATTTTCGGTATGGCACGACTCATGCTCTACACTCTTCAACGATTGCCTGAGGCGCCTTAGGAGCCGTCACGGGCAGTCGCTGTACAAGAGAGCCGTTCAGCTGGCTTCATAAAAAAAACAAATGTCGAGGAAGTATTGATGCGCATCGTTCCCCATATCCTGGGCGCAGCTATCGCTGCTGCTCTGATCAGCACTCCAGTTTTTGCCGCCGAACTCACCGGCACACTGAAGAAAATCAACGACTCCGGCACCATCACTCTCGCTCACCGCGACAGCTCCATTCCGTTTTCCTACATCGCGGATGGCTCGGGCAAACCCGTGGGCTACTCCCACGACATCCAGTTGGCCGTTGTCGAGCAACTGAAAAAAGACCTGAACAAACCCGACCTCAAAGCCAAGTACAACCTGGTGACCTCGCAAACCCGTATCCCGTTGATCCAGAACGGCACCGCGGATCTGGAGTGCGGCTCCACCACCAACAACACCGAACGCGCCCAGCAAGTTGATTTCACCGTCAACATCTTCGAAATCGGCACCCGCCTGCTGGTCAAGAAAGACAAGGAAGGCAAGCCGTCCTACGCTGACTTTGCCGACCTGAAAGGCAAAAACGTCGTGACCACCGCCGGCACCACGTCCGAGCGCATCATCAAGGCGATGAACGCCGACAAGCAGATGGGCATGAACGTTATCTCCGCCAAAGACCACGGCGAATCCTTCCAGATGCTCGAAAGCGGCCGCGCCGTTGCATTCATGATGGACGACGCCCTGCTGGCCGGTGAAGAAGCCAAGGCCAAGAAGCCGGACGACTGGGTCATTACCGGTACTCCGCAGTCCTTTGAAGCCTACGCTTGCATGGTTCGCAAAGGCGACCCGGACTTCAAGAAAGCCGTGGATGACGCCATTGTCGCCCTGTACAAGTCCGGCGAGATCAACAAGATCTACGCCAAATGGTTCGAAAGCCCGATCCCACCGAAAGGCCTGAACCTTAACTTCCCGATGAGCGACAAGGTCAAGGAGCTGATCGCTAACCCTAGCGACAAACCAGCGCCAGAAGTAAAAATCTGATACCTGACTAAGCTTATGTCCTGAGGGAGCCAACCCTCCCTCAGGCGTCTGTAATTACCTGCTGGTTTTAACTTGGAACACTCGACCTGGCGGTTTTCGAGCCGATCGTGTGTGCCTGGCGTTCAACGTCAGGCGGGAACGGATCTTCCCCAAGCGGGTGCTTGTACATCGATCGATCTCGAGGGGAGACCCTAATGAATTACAACTGGGACTGGGGCGTGTTCTTCAAGTCCACCGGCGTGGGCAGCGAGACTTATCTCGACTGGTACCTCTCCGGGCTGGGCTGGACCATCGCCATCGCTATCGTGGCATGGATTATCGCCTTGCTGCTGGGCTCCATTCTGGGGGTCATGCGCACTGTGCCAAACCGCCTCGTATCGGGCATCGCGACCTGCTACGTGGAACTGTTTCGTAACGTGCCGCTGCTGGTTCAGCTGTTCATCTGGTACTTCCTGGTACCGGACATGCTGCCGCAGAACCTGCAGGACTGGTACAAACAAGACCTGAACCCGACCACCTCGGCCTACCTGAGCGTCGTGGTGTGCCTTGGCCTGTTCACCGCCGCCCGTGTGTGCGAGCAAGTGCGTACCGGTATCCAGGCGCTGCCACGCGGCCAGGAATCCGCGGCGCGCGCCATGGGCTTCAAGCTGCCGCAGATCTACTGGAACGTGCTACTGCCCCAGGCTTACCGCATCATCATTCCGCCGCTTACCTCGGAATTCCTCAACGTGTTCAAGAACTCCTCCGTGGCGTCCTTGATCGGCTTGATGGAACTGCTGGCGCAAACCAAACAGACCGCCGAGTTCTCGGCCAACCTGTTTGAAGCCTTCACCCTGGCCACGCTGATCTACTTCACCCTGAACATGAGCCTGATGCTGCTGATGCGCGTGGTCGAGAAGAAAGTCGCGGTGCCCGGCCTGATCTCCGTGGGGGGCAAATAATGGACTTCGATTTCAGCGGCATCATCCCCGCCATTCCAGGCCTGTGGAACGGCATGGTCATGACCTTGAAGCTGATGGTCATGGGTGTGGTCGGCGGCATCATCATCGGGACCATTCTGGCCCTGATGCGCTTGTCGTCCAACAAACTGCTGTCCCGCGTGGCCGGCGCCTATGTGAACTACTTCCGCTCGATCCCCTTGCTGCTGGTGATCACCTGGTTCTACCTGGCGGTGCCGTTCGTACTGCGCTGGATCACCGGCGAAGATACGCCGATCGGTGCGTTCACCTCCTGCGTCGTGGCATTCATGATGTTCGAGGCCGCGTACTTCTGCGAAATCGTACGAGCCGGCGTGCAGTCGATTCCCAAGGGCCAGATGGCGGCAGCACAAGCCATGGGCATGACCTACGGCCAGACCATGCGCCTGATCATCCTGCCCCAGGCGTTCCGCAAGATGACGCCGTTGCTGCTGCAACAGTCGATCATCCTGTTCCAGGACACCTCCCTGGTCTACACCGTGGGCCTGGTGGACTTCCTCAACTCCGCCCGCTCCAACGGCGACATCATCGGCCGCTCCAATGAGTTCCTGATCTTCGCCGGTGTCGTCTACTTCATCATCAGCTTTTCCGCCTCGCTGCTGGTCAAGCGTCTGCAAAAAAGGTTTGCCGTATGATCTCTATCAAGAACATCAACAAGTGGTATGGCGACTTCCAGGTGCTGACCGATTGCAGCACCGAGGTTAAAAAAGGCGAAGTGATCGTGGTGTGCGGGCCATCCGGCTCGGGCAAGTCCACCCTGATCAAGTGCGTCAACGCACTGGAACCGTTCCAGAAGGGCGACATCGTGGTCGACGGCACCTCCATCGCCGACCCGAAGACCAACCTGCCAAAACTGCGCTCGCGCGTAGGCATGGTGTTCCAGCACTTCGAGCTGTTTCCGCACCTGACCATCACCGAAAACCTGACCATCGCGCAGATCAAGGTACTGGGCCGCAGCAAGGAAGAAGCCACCAAGAAGGGCCTGCAACTGCTCGACCGCGTGGGCTTGTCGGCACACGCCCACAAGCACCCTGGCCAGCTCTCCGGCGGCCAGCAACAACGTGTGGCGATTGCCCGCGCCCTGGCCATGGACCCGATCGTCATGCTGTTCGACGAACCGACCTCGGCGCTGGACCCGGAAATGGTCAACGAAGTGCTCGACGTGATGGTGCAACTGGCCCACGAAGGCATGACCATGATGTGCGTGACCCACGAAATGGGCTTTGCGCGCAAAGTGGCCGACCGCGTTATCTTCATGGACGCCGGCAAGATCATCGAAGATTGCCCTAAAGAAGAGTTCTTCGGCGACATCAGCGCACGCTCCGAACGCGCGCAGCACTTCCTCGAGAAAATCCTGCAGCACTAAAAGCAACACCGTTCGTCCTGTAGGAGCCGGGCTTGTGTGGGAGCTGGCTTGCCTGCGATGGCATCGCCTCGGTGCAACTGTTACACCGAGGCGCCTGCATCGCGGGCAAGCCCGGCTCCCACACAAGCCCGCTCTTACACTGGCAAGCGGTAGCTGACCCAAGGCATCTGTGATGAAATGCGACCCCAATCAATATCGCGCCGCGCCGCCATCACTTGCCGTGAAGCCTCGTCTGATACGCCAACTGTTCCTGCCGCCGTTGATCATCGCCCTGATGGTCGGCCTGGGTTATATCGGCTTCTGGGTCAGTGACTACTACGGCATCCGCACCCTCAGCGACAATGGCGAACGCCAGTTGGAGCTGCACGCCCGCACCGTCGAAAGCGAACTGAGCAAGTACACCTACCTGCCCAGCCTGCTGGAACTGGAGTCCAGTGTTTCCCAACTGCTCGCCGACCCGAACCAGGAAACCCGCAAGACGGTCAACGACTACCTCGAAGGCCTGAACCGCCGCAGTCGCAGCCGCGCCATCTATGTGATGGACACTACCGGCCGCGTGCTGGCCACCAGTAACTGGCGCGATGCCGACAGTTACCAAGGTGAGGACCTGTCCTTTCGCGCCTATTTCCAGAACGCCGTACGCGGCCAGCCCGGTCGTTTCTACGGCATCGGCAGCACCAACGGCGAACCCGGTTATTACCTGGCCCATGGCCTGGAAGAGCACGGCAAGATCATCGGCGTCGCCGTGGTCAAGGTGCGCCTCGAAGCCCTTGAAGAGCGCTGGCAACGTGCGCGCCTCGAAGCTTTCGTGAGCGATGAGAACGGCATCATTATTCTTTCCAGCGACCCGGCGCGTCGCCTCAAGGCTGTACGCCCGCTGAGCGATGACACCAAGGACCGCCTGGCCCACAGCCTGCAATATTACTGGGCGACGCTCAATGAACTGCAACCCCTGGCCCGTGAGCGCCTGAACGAAGGCACCGAGAAACTGACCTTCCCGGCCAACACCGAAGTGGTCAATGACCAGTACGCCGTCAGCTACCTGGCTCAGACCCGCCCGCTCAACGACACGCCCTGGAACTTCACCCTGCTCACGCCGCTCAACGACCTGCGCCGCGCTGCGATCAACCAGGGCATCCTGGTGGCCGTCGCCTTTGGCCTGGTCGCCTTCCTGCTGATCGCCTGGAACGAACGGCGCAAGGTCATCGCCACCCGCCTCGCCGCACGGGAAGCCTTGCAGGAAGCCAACAGCCAGCTTGAGCGTCGGATTGCCGAACGCACCGCCGACCTGCGCGCCAGTAACGAACGGCTCAAGGGCCAGATTCGCGAACGACGCCAGGCCGAAGAAACCCTGCGCCGCGCCCAGGACGAACTGGTGCAGGCTGGAAAACTTGCGGCCATTGGCCAGATGTCCACCAGCATCGCCCACGAACTGAACCAGCCGCTGGCAGCGCTGCGCACGCTGTCGGGCAACACCGTACGCTTCCTTGAGCGCGGCGCCCTGGACACTGCCAGCACCAACCTCAAGACCATCAACGAACTGATCGACCGCATGGGCCGCATCACCGCCAGCCTGCGCTCCTTTGCCCGGCGCGGTGACGACCAGGGCGAAGCCAGCCTCGGCAAGGCCGTGGACGCCGCGTTCCAGGTGCTCGGCGCGCGCCTGGACAGCTTGCCGTTGACCGTGCACCGTGACTTTGCCAACGCCCAATTGCAGATCGACCAGACCCGCCTGGAGCAGATCCTGGTCAACCTGATCGGTAACGCGCTCGATGCGATGCAAGCCCAAGCGGTGCCACAACTATGGCTGGAAGGCCAGAGCGGCGATGGCAAATACCGCCTGTTGGTGCGTGATAATGGCCACGGCATCGACCCCGAGGCGCGCAAGCATTTGTTCGAACCCTTTTTTACCACCAAGCCCGGCGAACAAGGCCTGGGCCTGGGCCTGACCCTTTCCGCAAGCCTCGCGGCCGCCACCGGCGGTAGCCTTGCCGTGGAACATCCGGCCAATGGTGGTACCGCCTTTGTCCTGAACCTGCCATTGGTGGGCGCTCAACGAGCTGAGTCGACATGAATACACAAGCCCAAGACCTTACCGTCCTGATCGTCGAAGACGACCCCCATGTACTGCTCGGTTGCCAGCAAGCACTGGCGCTCGAAGACATCACCAGCGTCGGCGTGGGCAGCGCCGAAGAAGCGCTCAAGCGCATCGGAGAAAACTTTGCCGGCATCGTCATCAGCGATATCCGCCTGCCGGGCATCGATGGCCTGGAACTGCTGACCCGCCTCAAGGCCCTGGATAAAAGCCTGCCGGTGGTGTTGATCACCGGGCATGGCGATATCTCCATGGCGGTGGGCGCCATGCGTAACGGCGCCTACGACTTCATGGAGAAACCCTTCTCGCCCGAACGCCTGGTGGACGTGGCACGCCGCGCCCTGGAACAACGCGGGCTGGCGCGGGAAGTCTGGTCGCTACGCCGGCAACTGGCCGAACGCGACTCGCTGGAAGGCCGCATCATCGGCCGCTCGCCGGCCATGCAAAACCTGCGCGAACTGATTGCCAATGTCGCCGATACCTCGGCCAACGTGCTGATCGAAGGCGAGACCGGCACTGGCAAGGAACTGGTCGCGCGCTGCCTGCATGATTTCAGCCGACGCCATACCCACCAGTTCGTCGCGCTCAACTGCGGTGGCCTGCCGGAGAACCTGTTCGAAAGCGAGATTTTCGGCCACGAGGCCAACGCCTTCACCGGCGCCGGCAAACGTCGCATCGGCAAGATCGAGCATGCCCATCAAGGCACGCTGTTCCTCGATGAAGTAGAGAGCATGCCGATCAACCTGCAGATCAAATTGCTGCGGGTGCTGCAAGAACGTACGTTGGAACGCCTGGGTTCGAACCAGAGCGTGGCAGTGGATTGCCGGGTAATCGCTGCCACCAAGTCCGACCTCGACGAGTTGAGCCGCGCCAGCCAGTTCCGCAGCGACCTGTACTACCGCCTCAACGTCGTCACCCTGGAACTGCCGCCTTTGCGCGAGCGGCGCGAAGACATCCTGCAACTGTTCGAACACTTCCTGCAGCAATCGTCGCTACGCTTCGACAGGGCGGTGCCGGAGCTGGACAACCAGACCCTGTCCAACCTGATGAGCCACGACTGGCCAGGCAATGTGCGTGAGCTGCGCAACGTCGCCGAACGTTTCGCCCTCGGCCTGCCCGCCTTCAAGAAAAGCGGCGCCGGCAGCGGCAACCAAGGGGTTGCCTTTACCGAGGCGGTGGAAGCCTTTGAACGCAACCTGCTCAACGATGCCCTGCAGCGCAGCGGCGGGAACCTGACCCAGGCCAGCCAGGAACTGGGGATGGCCAAGACCACCCTGTTCGACAAGGTCAAGAAATACGGATTGAGTCACTGATGGATCTGTTCCTGAAGGCTGCACTTGGCGCCGCAGTGGTGCTGATCCTGGCGGCGCTGGCCAAGACCAGAAACTATTACATCGCAGGCTTGGTGCCGCTGTTTCCCACTTTTGCGCTGATCGCCCATTACATCGTCGGCAAAGGCCGAACGGTTGCGGACTTGAAGACCACGATCCTGTTCGGGATGTGGTCGATCATTCCGTACTTTGTGTATTTGGCGACGCTGTATGTGATGGTCGATCGGCTGCGGTTGGAGGCATCGCTGGCAGTCGCCGCCGTGGCCTGGTTGATGGCCGCGACGGTGTTGGTCAGCGTGTGGGTACGCCTGCACACCTGACACAACACGGTTAAACCGGTGGCAGCTGGCTTGCCTGCGATAGCGGTGTGTCAGGTAAACATCCGGCACAGACAGACCGCAATCGCAGGCAAGCCAGCTCCCACACTCAGATCAGCGCACGATCTTGTCGACCTGAATCCCCAGCTTCTTCAGGCGATACCAGAAGCTCCTCTCGGAAATCCCGATCCGCTGCGCCGCCGCGGCCTGCACCCCATTGCTCTCCTGCAGCGCCGCAAGAATATAGGCTTTCTCCACTTCGGCCAGCGCCGCATCCAGATCCCTCGGCACGCCTGGGCCGTCGCTGAGGATCGCGGTCACATCACCCTCGCTCGGTGTGGAGGCAAACAGATACCCCGGCAAATCAATATCCTCGATCACCGATGAAGCCGCCACGATGGTTGCGCGCTCCACGCAGTTTTGCAGCTCGCGGATATTGCCCGGCCAGTGATACGCCGCCATGGCCTGCAACGCCTCGGGGCTGAAACCGGTGATACGTTTGCCAGTGGTGGCGCTCAAAGTGTGGGCGAAGTGGCGCGCCAGGGGCGCGATGTCTTCCACGCGTTCGCGCAACGACGGCAACGGAATCGGAAAGACATTGAGGCGGTAATACAGGTCTTCGCGAAACTCCTTGGCCGCCACCGCATCCAGCAGGTTCTTGTTGGTGGCGGCAATTACTCGTACATCCACCTTGCGTTCGCGGGGGTCGCCTACCGGCTCGATAACCCGCTCCTGCAATGCGCGCAGAATCTTGGCCTGCAACGCCAAGGGCATATCACCGACTTCATCCAGAAACAGCGTGCCCTTGTCGGCCTGCATGAAACGCCCTACCCGGTCAGCCACGGCGCCGGTGAACGCGCCTTTGCGATGGCCAAACATCTCGCTTTCCAGCAAGCCTTCAGGGATGGCCGCGCAATTGACCGCCACGAAGGGTTGGTCGGCACGGCTGCCATGCTTGTGGATGGCGCGGGCGACCATTTCCTTGCCAGTGCCGCTTTCGCCGGTCAGCAGGATGGTGGCGTTGCTGTCGCGCACTGAGTCCACCGCCTGGAGCACCTGGCGAAACGCCGGGCTGTCGCCCACCAGGCTGTCGAACTGCGCATGCTCGTCCAACTCGGCGCGCATGCGCGCGTTGTCGCGCATGATGTCGCGAAATTGCAGGGCCTTGGCCACAGTGATGTCCAGCTCGTCGATGTCGAACGGCTTGGCAATATAGTCATAGGCACCGTTACGCATCGACTGCACGGCGTTTTTCACCGTGCTGTAGGCCGTCATCACGATCACCGGCAAGGTCGGATAACGCACCTTGATCTCGGCCAGCAACGCCGGCCCGTCCATGCCCGGCATGCGCCAGTCGCTGATGACCAGGTCGATGTCCTCCTCCCCCAGCACCTTGAGCGCATGCAGGCCATTGCCCGCGCTGAACACCTGGATGCCGTTCTGGCTCAAGGCCTGGGTCAGCAGATCACAGAGCTTGGGCTCATCGTCGACCACCAATACGTTATGCGTCATGCCCGTCCTCATCTTCACCGTCGTCTTCACCGTCAGCAGGAATGTACAGGCTGAAGGTCGCGCCGGCATCTTTCTCACTGGCGCATTCGATGCTGCCGTCGTGACTTTCCATGATCGAATAGACTTTGGCCAGGCCCAGCCCTGTGCCCGAGGCCTTGGTGGTGACGAATGGCGTGAAGATGCGCTCCACCATGTCCGCAGGGATGCCCTCGCCGGTATCGGCGATGCTGATCACGGTGTTGTCGCCCACGCTGCGAATGCCCAGGGTCAGGCGCCCGCCGTCGGGCATCGCGTCGATGGCGTTGAGAATCAGGTTGAGACAGGCCTGTTTGAGCTGCTTGGCATCGGCGTAGATCGTCGCGCCAGGCGCCTGGTCGTCGATCTGCGCGTCAATGCGATGGCTACTCAGCTCCGGGCCGCAGAAACCGAGAATTTCCTCTACCAGGGCGCGTGCCGGTTGTTGCACGCGTATCGGCGGGTTGGGCTTGGCGAAATCGAGGAATTCGGTAATCAGCTCGTTGATGCGGCTGACTTCGCTGATGACATATTCCAGGTGACGCTTGTCGGTTTCCGCCAGGTCAGCGCGCCGATGCAACAGTTGGGTGGCGGTCTTGATGATGCCCAGTGGGTTGCGAATTTCGTGAGCCAGGCCCATGGCGACTTCACCCAGGGCATGCAAGCGGTCACGCCGACGCAGTTGGGCTTCCAGATGATGCAACTCGCCCAGGCGTTCGGTCATGTGGTTGAAGGTGCTGCTCAATTGCGCCAGTTCGTCACCGCCACTGACCACCACACGGTGCGCATAACTGCCCGAGATCACCGCATCCACGCCTTGGGACAAATCGCGCAGGGGCTTGGTCAGGCGCCGCGACACCAACAACCCGGCCGCCAGCGACAGCGCCGAGCTGACCAGGAAGATCAGCACGAACAGATTGCTCTGGTTCACCAGCCCCACCAGGCTGGTATGGCGTAGCAGGCCGCTGAAGATCACGCCTTGCAACTCGCCGGCATCATTGAAAATCGGCCAATACAAACCGCTGTACTGGTTAGTGAACTGCTCGCTGGGCTGCTTGGTACTGCGCAGGTAGGTCTCGACATTCTTGGGGATGCGCGAGGGGTGATTGGCGAAGCGCTGGGTGGAAAATATTTCGGAAAAACCGGCAGGGTTGGCCAGGTACAAACGCAGGTCGAGGGAATGCACGTCGGCCACGCTGGTGAGGAAACTGCTGTCCAGGTAAGTGGCGACCAGCAACAGGTAATCAACGCCGTCACGGCTGGTTTCGAAAGTGGACACCACCAGGCCCGTGCTCACGCCGGCGACTTGCACGGTTTGCAGCACCGCGTTGCTGGTGAGGTTGATCTGCCTGACGATGTCATCGGCAGCCGTGCTGAACATCACTTTACGGTCGCTGGTGCGGATCAGCGCGACCACGTCGATATCGGTGGCATCGGCAATGTCGGCAGTGAGCCGGTCGTGCTTCTCGGCATTTTTGGACGACGGCGGGCTGGTATAGCGCAGGAACAGCTTGGCCATGCGCGCGTTGTCGTGAAGGATGTCGCCGATTTCGTCCTTGACGATCTTGGTCGACTCTTGCAGCCAGATACGCACGTTGCTGTCGAAAATCTGCGACAGCGTGGTGGCAGCCAGCTCAGCCGCGATCATGGTGGGAATCACGCTGACCAGCCAGAACGCCAGCACCAGCTTGCGCTGGACGCTCCAACGCGAGATGGCAAAGGGGCGGGCTTTCTGGCGGGTCTTGGTAATCATCAGGTTTCGCTTATCGCAGCAGCCATGGCAGGGTCGGAACGATCCGGTCGAATAAACAGTTTTACAAGCGTGAGCAGGCCGTTGACCAGCCGGTTGCGGTGGCGGAAGAACAGGCTGTTGCCCTCGAACTCGCAACCCAGGCGCAGTTTACTGGCATACCCGGCCTGGCCGCACTCGTACAGCGGAATATGGTGTTCAATACAATAGTCGACATTGGTCAACCAACTGCGGAAGTACAGGTTGTACTCGCGGCTGAACGCAAGGTCATGGCCAAAGAACTTGTCCACCAGCCGATGCTCATCCAACAGGATAAGGTTGAACGCCACCAGGCGCTCGTCCACCCAGTACAGAACACAGACCGCCCGCTCGTGCAGGTGTTCGAGCACGCCCGTGAAGTAACCGGCGGGCAGGCGTTCGAACTGCAAGTCTGCGCGCGCGAGCGTGGCTTCATACAGGCGCATGACCTCAGGCAGCACGTCATCGATATTACGCCGCCACTCGACCCTCGGCCCTGGTGCGCGCAGTTTGCGGCGCAGGTCCTTGCGCGTGGATTTGCCCAGCGAACCCAGGTAGGCATCCACCGAGCCATAAGGCAGCGGCAACACCCCCGTGGGCAAGCTGGGCATGCTTTGAAAACCTGCGGCAAGGCAGCTCTGGGCCCAATGCGGGTCGTTGGTGGGCGCATCCTTGACCGCCAGCAAGCCGATACCGAGCGCGTCGGCATCACACCGCGCAGCCGCCAGTAACTGCTGCAACAGCAACGGGCGCCGGGATTCGGGCACATGGCTGGCGACACCGGCATCACAGCGTTCAGCCACCGGCGAACCGATGGCGTACAACGCCAATTGCAAAACGCCAGGCCACAGCTGCTCCAGGCGCTCGGTCAAGCGCTTGCCGGCCCCCGACACCGTGGTGTCGAGGCGATAATGGGTGACGAACGCGGCAGCCACGGCCACCAGCGTTTGATCCTCGAAGACCGCGAGGTAACGCCACTGAAAGTCATCGATCGCGGCGTTTTCCACGGCCAGGTAATAGTCCCAATCCTCCAGGGCACCGGGAAAACAGTCGTTCCAGGCATCGCGCTGGATAGCCCGGATGGTCGGGAAGGCTTGGGTGGTTATCACAGATTGCCCTTATTTCTATGGCGAACGCCGGTTCAATGTGGGAGCTGGCTTGTCGGATCGCCGCACCGCTGCGATGCAGGCGCCTCGGTATGTCAGGCAGACCGCAGTGATGCCATCGCGGGCAAGCCCGCTCCCACATTGACCTGCGTTGAATTGAGAACTGTGTGCTGCTCGACAAACCTGGCACTCAACTCGATCACCCGCCGGTACTGCAAATCGACCGTGATCATGTGGTAGCAGTTGTCCAACAGGATCTTGGTCACCGGCCCGCCGAGGTGGCGCTCCACGTAATCGGCGTTCCAGCGGCTGGTGATGTCGTCCTCGATGGAGTGCAGCACCAGCGCCGGCACCTTGATCTGGGGCATGCGCTTCTTGACCACGGCGTTCATGCGGTGCAGCTCGCGCACGGTAATGCCTTCCATGGTCAGCAACCCCGCCTCGCTGCTCTCGCCTTCCTTCATCTGCCGCTCGACGATGGCCCGCAGGCGCTCGTTCTTGATGCCGTAGGGCGGCTTCTCTTCGAAGCTGCAAATGTGTACGCCGAATGGAATCTTCATCAGCAACGGCGTGAGGAACGCCAGCTTGTTGATGCTCCAACCGTCGTACTTCAAGGTGGTGGAATACATCAGCAACCCGGCAACTTGCCCAGGATGTTCGGACGCCACATACATCGACATCACCGCGCCCATCGACAAGCCACCGACAAACACCTGCCCGTGGCGTTGCTTGACCTGTACGAAGGTCTTGCGCACGCCTTCGTACCAGTCCTGCCAGCCAGTGGCCTGCAAGTCGCTGTTGTCGCCGCAGTGCCCCGCCAGTGTGGGCACATACACCGTGCAGTTGCCTGCCTTGGCCAGGCCCTTGGCGACCTGGCGCAATTCAGTCGGTGTGCCGGTCAGGCCGTGGATCAACAGGATCCCGACCGGACCATCACCGAGAACGAAACCGGCAGTACCTTCACCGAGGTCGATCCCTTGAGCATTCACCGCTTGGTCGCTCGCACCAGCAGTTGCTCGAGCAACTTCAGGCCCAGATCGATTTCCGGGTAGCTGATTTCCAGGGAAGGCGCCAGGGTGATCACGTTCTTGTAGTAACCGCCTACGTCGAGGATCAGCCCGAGTTTCTGGCCGTCTACCAGCATGTCGCCTTTCATGCCTTCTTCGACCATGTAGTCCAGGGTCGCCTTGTCCGGGGTGAAGCCATCCGGGCCGCAGATTTCGCAGCGCAGCGCCAGGCCCAGGCCGTCCACATCGCCGATGATCGGGAAGCGTTTTTGCAAGTCTTGCAGGCCTTCCAGGAAGTATTTGCCCTTGGCCATGACCATGGCGCCGTAGTCGACTTCGCTGGTCATCTTGAACATTTCCAGGCCGACGGCGGTGCCCAGCGGGTTGGAGGCGAAGGTGGAGTGAGTCGAACCTGGCGGAAACACCGTCGGGTTGATCAACTCTTCACGGGCCCAAATGCCGCCTAGTGGGTTGAGGCCGTTGGTCAGGGCCTTGCCGAACACGATCACGTCCGGCTGCACATCGAAGTGCTCGATCGACCAGAGTTTGCCGGTGCGGTAGAAGCCCATCTGGATTTCGTCGGACACCATCAAGATGCCGTGCTGGTCCAGGACGTGCTTGAGCTCGCGATAGAAATTCATTGGCGGGATCACGTAGCCGCCAGTGCCCTGGATCGGCTCGACGTAGAAGGCTGCGTATTCGCACTGGTTGGTCTTAGGGTCCCAGACGCCGTTGTATTCGGTCTCGAACAGGCGGGCGAACTGCTGCACGCAATGGCTGCCGTACTCTTCCTTGGTCATGCCCTTCGGGCCACGGAAGTGGTACGGGAAGGGAATGAAGTTGGCGCGTTCGCCAAAGTGGCCGTAGCGACGACGATAGCGGAAGCTGGAGGTGATCGACGAGGCGCCGAGGGTGCGGCCGTGGTAGCCGCCTTCGAAGGCGAACATCAGGCTTTTGCCGTTGCTGGCGTTGCGCACCACTTTCAGGGAGTCTTCGATCGACTGCGAACCGCCAACGTTGAAGTGCACACGGCCGTCGAGGCCGAACTTGTTCTTGGCATCGACCGCGATCATTTCCGACAGCTCGATCTTGCCTTTGTGCAGGTACTGGCTGGCGATTTGCGGCAGCGTGTCGATCTGCTTTTTCAGCGCGTTGTTCAGGCGCGGGTTGGCATAGCCGAAGTTGACGGCCGAGTACCACATTTGCAGGTCGAGGTAGGCCTGGTCTTCGGTGTCCCACACATAAGAGCCTTCGCAGCGGCTGAAAATACGCGGCGGCTCGATGTAGTGAACGGTGTCGCCATAGGAGCAGTACTTGGCTTCTTTATCCAGGAGAACCTGGTCTTCGGCGGTAGCGATACGGATATCAGACATGATGGAAGAGTTCCTGATTGTCAGAAGAGGTGTTGAAGGTGGTGGCGTTGGCGGCGATGCCTTGAGGCAGCTTGGCCAGCAACGCCGGCACTTGCGCAAAGGTGTCGAAGCGCGCATGAGGAATCTGGTGGGCGACGCAGTACTCGGCGAGGCTGCCCTTGGCGAACACGAAGTCGGCAGTGGAGGCCACGCACATGTCGGACTTGCCATCGCCGATCACCAGCACGCGCTTGTTGCGCGGCGTGGATTTGCACTTGCAGTTGCCGGCAGCGGCGCGACAGGCATCGCTGGCATACGGGAAGTCGATGCGCCAGCTGTCCTGGTCAACCTGGCGCAGGCGGTTGGCGAGGATCGGCAGCAGGGTCACGTAGTTGCGCGAAAGGATGCGGGCAATGCCCTGCTCGATGCCGTCGCTGACCACTTCGATGGAGGCACCCAGGCCCATGACGTGATCGACGAAATCCGGGAAGTCCGGGTCGATCTCGACACTGTCAAAGTACGCCAGCAGTTCAGCCGGGGTGGCCTTGATCAGCGCCAGTTGGCGGCTCAGGCATTCGCGTGAACCGATATGCCCATCCAGCCATTCCTGCTCAATGGTTTCCCACTCGGGGCCGGCGAAGCGTTGGAGGACGTTGTCGATGACATCCGTGGGAGTAATGGTCCCGTCGAAGTCACACACGATATGCCAGTTGATCATCTGCCTTTCCTTTAGGTAAAGGGCCTTGGAGGAGCGCGCTGTATGCGCTTGCCAAGGGATAGAGCAGGGACTGTGCCAACTGGCGAAAACCCCGCAGGGCTGGGGGTTAGGGCGAAATGCGCGGTGATAGTTGTCGCGGGAGCTACAATTTTTGTAGCTTGCTACAAACAACATGAGTGCTTGCGCAGGCGCGTCGGTTTGCGCGTTCATGCGCGCCTGCCCACCTTCAGGAAACGTCCCCATGTCCAAGCTCGCTGCTGCTGTATTCACCGGTTTACTTGGAGGGTGGGGCCTTTGCAGTGCCGCGTGGGCAGAAGGCATCACGGGCGACGTGGGCGCGGGCCTCAGCTATCAGCCCCACGACCCCAGCGCCAGCCGCTACGAAACCCGGCCTGTGCCTTATCTGGACCTGGATTGGGGCGACGTCAGCCTGAGCACCGATGACGGCCTCACCTGGAGCGCCCTGGATACCCACGGCCTTACCGCTGGCCCCTATATCAACTACCTGCCGGGGCGTACTTCCAACGGCGAATTGCAGGGCCTGCGCAACGTGTCGGACATGGCCGAGGTGGGCGGTTTCGTCCAATATGCCCCGGCCAATTTCTGGCGGGTCTACGCGCAATTGGGCCAGGCCGTGGGCGGCGGGCATTCCCAGAGCGGCGCCCTGGGTAAAATCGGCGGCGAACTGGGTTACCCCGTGGGTGGCGGGATTATCGGCAGCAATAGCCTGGTTGCGCATTTTGCCGATGCGCGCCAGACCAACACCTTCTTCGGCGTGGACAACAACGAAGCTGTCGCCTCGGGCTTGCGGCCCTATAACGCGAGCGGGGGCTTCCAGAACGTGACGCTGAGCCAAAGCTTCGCCTTTCCCCTTGCGCCCCATTGGTCGCTACTGACCAGCGCCAGCTGGGTACACCTGGTGGGGTCGGCGGCCAAGAGCAGCATCGTCAAGGAGGCTGGCCATGTGAATCAGGGCCAGGTGCAGACGGCGATCAGCTACACCTTCGACTGAATTACACGGGAGCAAAATTGTGGGAGCGGGCTTGCTCGCGAAAGCAGTGTGTCAGTCACCCGATACTTCACTGATCCACCGCATTCGCGAGCAAGCCCGCTCCCACATTGAGCCTGTGTTTCATAGCTCTATATTCAGTGTTCTTCGCCCTCAGCCAACAGCGCGATACCACCGATAATTACCACCACGCCCACCCAATGCAACACGCTGATGTGCTCCCCCAACCCCAGCCAAGAGCCCAGCAGCACCGCCACGAACACCAGCGAACTGAGCGGAAACGCCAGGGACAAACTGCTACGCCGCAGGATCAGCATCCACACAAAAAACGCACCCAGATAGCTGGCAATCGCCGCCAGAATCCCCGGGTTGCGCGCCACGTCCGCCAGCCATTGCCAACTGAAGTCCATCGGCCCCAATTGATCGCCGGCTACCTTGGTGAACAACTGCCCGGCGCTTTCGGTGGCGATCAGCAATGCCCATAGCACCAGGGTGCCAAGCCGCCCATGCAGCCAGCCGGTATTGATTGTTTGCGTTGTCATGCCTGGTTCCCCGCGATCGCTACCAACATCACACCTAAAGTAATCACCAGCGTGCCCAGCCAACGACGCCGACTGACGGTTTCCTTGAGCACCACCCTGCCTGCCAGTACCACCAGGCAATAGGCCAACGCCGCCAGCGGAAACAGCAGACTCAAGGGCGCACGGGACAGCGCTTCGAGCCACACAAAAAACTCAATCACGTAGGCGCCGACGCCGGCCCACAACAGCGGCGCATTGAACACCTGGCCCCAGAACGCACGCAGGCGAAAACCGCCATCGAGTTGCGGCAAACGGTCCACGCCCAATTTGAAACACAGCTGGCCAATCACATCGAGGACGATGGAAAACGCCAGTAACAGCACCACGGTCAGGGTCACGGGAACAGCTCCTCAAACAGGTCGATCAAGGCTTCATTGGTTGCCGCATTACGCTGCAAGTCTTGCGGGCTCCAGCGCTCCGGTGGCGGCTGGTCGGACTTGGCTTCCCAACGCTTGAACGCGTTGCTGAATGCCGGCGTAGCGAACTCACCGCAGACGTCGATGCCAATGATGCGTTTACCCGCCGCCAACGCCCGCAGGGCCTGGAGCAAATGGGTCAGGCGCATGCCGCCCTGGTCCCAGTTGGTGGCGGCGTCTTCACTGGCGAGCACATCTTTGTCGATGGTGATCCAGATCGCCTCGGTGGGCAGGCTGGCAATCATCTGGTCGAGGAAGGCGCCCCAATCCAGGTCCGCCAGGTTGCGCCAGTGCAGGTGGTTTTCCTGTTGCTGGTGGCCGGCGCCGTCCCCCACCCGGCCCCAGACCTTGGACGGCGGATGCTGCCAGGGAAACAGCTGCAAACGCCCGCGCTTGAGGGCGCCAAGGTTGCCGCCGCGCAGTTGCGGGTTATGCAGGTCATCGCTGCACGGGCCGAGGGTGACGATGCGTTGGATCGCTGGCATCTTCAGCGCCCGGTTGACCCACGAACCACAGTGCCGCTTGGGCGCAAAGCGCACCCAGTCTGGGTGGTTGTCAAAGTGAATCAGGCTGACGGGCTCTTTGAGGTCGGCCAAAAACGCCGGCGTAAGGTGGTGATAATCGCCGGAGCCGACAAACAGGATTTCCGGGCGCGCGTCACGGGGCCGTAGCCGTTGGGCCAGGCGCTCGACGAAACGTTTCCAGGTTTTTTCGGTGGACCACAAACGCAATTTCGGGCCCAGGTCCAGCAGGTCCAGGCGCGTGGCCCGACCGCTGGCCAACCGCTGGGCAATCGGTGCCTGGCCGGTGAGGCTGTGGTCAAGGTCAAGAATATTCAAGGTAAGTTTCACCCCTAATGGCAGTGCCCAACCGCAGGCCGGTTGGGCTTTAGGGGGGTAATGCAAGGGATGGGCCAGCGCTTGGATGAGCGCCACTTTTGCAAACAATGAGTATCAAGTGTGGGAGCTGGCTTGCCTGCGATAACGGCGTGTCAGCCAGCCCATTTGCAACTGACAGTCCGCTATCGCAGGCAAGCCAGCTCCCACATTTTGCTGCGTGCTCGGCCTCAGGATTTCGATTCGTTGATGATCTGGCGAATCGCGCCGACGAAGGCTTCCGCCGGTTGCCCACCGCTCACCGCATATTGGTCATTGAAAACAATGGTCGGCACCGAACTCACCCCACGAGAAACCCACAGCTGTTCCTGCTCGCGGACTTCGGCGGCGTATTCATCGCTGGCAAGAATCTCGGCGGCGCGCGCAATATCCAGCCCTACGCTCTCGGCGATGATCGCCAGGGTCGCGTGGTCGGAAGGGTCCTGGCCATCGCTGAAATACGCCTTGAACAGCGCTTCCTTGAGGTTGTATTGCAAACCTTCCAACCCGGCCCAATGCAACAGGCGGTGCGCGTCGAAAGTGTTGTAGATACGGCTCTGGCCGTCGGTGCGGAACGCAAAGCCCAATGCGGCGCCCATGTCGCGGATACGCGCACGATTAGCCTGGGACTCTTCAGCCGTGGAGCCGTATTTTTCAGTGATGTGCTCGACGATGTTCTGACCGATGGCGGGCATGTTCGGGTTCAGTTCGAACGGCTGGAAATGAATCTCGGCCTGCACTTCGCTGCCGAGCTGGTCGAGGGCTTCGGTCAGGCCGCGCAGGCCGATGATGCACCAGGGGCAGGATACGTCGCTGACGAAATCGATTTTCAGGGGAGTACTCATGGTGGGCAACCTCGCGTGCAGTCATGCGTATACATAAAGGTTGCACGATACACCACCTTCACAGCACCTTCGAAGGCTCGCTCAAATCGATCTGCGCCCAGTGCGCGGCATCCTGGCGATGGGCTTGCAGGTAGGGCAACACCGCCGCCAGCAAGGGCGCCTTGAACGCTTCCTGAAAACGGTGGGCCAGGCCGGGAATCAATTTCAACTGGCTGCCCTGGATATGCGCGGCCAGGTGCACGCCGTGCATCACCGGCAGCAAGGGGTCGGCGGTGCCGTGGACGACCAACGCCGGCACGCGCAGTTGGTTGAGCAAGGGCACACGGCTTGGCTCGGCCAGGATTGCCATGATCTGGCGCTTCACGCCTTCGGGGTTGAAGGCGCGGTCATAGGACAGCGCCGCCTGCTGCAGCAACGCCTGGCGATCATCCTTGATATCCGGGCTGCCCAACGCCGCGAGCAAGTCTGCCTGTTGCTCCAGCGCCACCTCACGGTTGGGAGCGCTGCGTCGCGAGAGCAATTGCACCAGCGCTGCGTTCGGTGCGGGCAGGCCCTCGGCGCCTGAGCTGGTCATGATCAGGGTCAGGCTTTCCACGCGCTGTGGCGCCATGGCCGCCAGGTGTTGAGCGATCATGCCGCCCATGCTCGCGCCGAGTACGTGAAATTGCTGAACCTGCAGCGCGTCCATCAAACCCAGGGCGTCATCGGCCATATCGGTCAAGGTGTAGGGCGCGGCCAACGGCAGGCCGAGCTTGTAGCGCAGCACTTCGAAGGTCAGGTTGGCGCTCGCCGGCGCCTGCCGCCAGGTGGACAGGCCGACGTCGCGGTTGTCGTAGCGAATCACCCGAAAGCCTTGTTCGCACAGGGCCACCACCACTTCGTCCGGCCAGTGAATCAACTGCCCGCCCAGGCCCATCACCAGCAGCAACGCAGGGTCGGACGCACGACCGATACTTTGATAGGCGATGCTTACCTGAGCCAGGTCGACCGTTTGGGTCGGGACATTGACATCACATCGAGACGCCGCAAAAGACGGCAGGCCGAACAGTAGAGCGGCCACTAAAAACAACGCACGCATGAAAAACACCAAAACGCAGAACCCCAGTAGAGCGCGAGTCTGATGAAGTTTGTTCAAGCGCGCTGCCACAGTTCGATGACAGTTTGATGAAGAGCGCCCAGTGGTCATGGTCGACACGCCCCACAACATGAGACAAAATCAAGCATTCCGTTTTCGTCGCAAATTTTATTCATGGAGCGCCTGTGCTCGAAATCCGTCACTTGAAAACCCTGCACGCCTTGCGCGAAGCCGACAGCCTGGTGGAAGCCGCCGAACGCCTGCACCTGACCCAGTCCGCCCTCTCCCATCAGTTCAAAGAACTGGAGGAGCGCCTGGGCATGCCACTCTTCGTGCGCAAGACCAAACCGGTGCGCTTCACCAGCGCCGGCCTGCGCCTGCTGCAATTGGCCGACGCAACCCTGCCGTTGTTGCGCGGTGCCGAGCGCGATATTGCGCGGCTGGCCGGGGGTACCGCTGGGCGCTTGCACATGGCGATCGAATGCCACAGTTGTTTCCAGTGGCTGATGCCGACCATCGACCAGTTCCGCGATGCCTGGCCGGAAGTCGAGCTGGACCTGGCCTCGGGCTTTGCCTTCGCGCCGCTGCCGGCCCTGGCCCGTGGCGACCTGGACCTGGTGGTGACCTCCGACCCGCTGGAACTGCCGGGCATCACCTACGTACCGCTGTTTACCTACGAGGCCATGCTGGCGGTAGCCAACCAGCACGCGTTGGCGAACAAGTCCTATATCGTGCCGGAAGACCTGCTGACAGAAACCCTGATCACCTACCCGGTGGAACGTGACCGCCTGGACATCTTCACCCGCTTCCTGGAACCGGCTGACGTGGAACCGGCCCAGGTGCGGACTTCGGAGCTGACCGTGATGATGATGCAACTGGTGGCCAGCGGCCGTGGGGTGTGCGGTATGCCCCACTGGGCGCTGCATGAATACAGCTCACGCGGGTATGTGAAAGCCAAGCGGTTGGGCGAGAAAGGTTTATTTGCCACGCTGTATGCCGGAATTCGCGCAGACATGCTGGATGCGCCGTATATGCGCGACTTTTTGCTGACCGCCAAGGACACGTCGTTTTCGACCTTGGATGGAGTTAGCGCGGTTCGCTGAGCTGGAGAGAACCTCATCGAGCCAGCAGATCGGGCTTGTGTGGGAGTCGGGCTTGCCCGCGATGCAGGCAACTCGGATCGCTTGTCACACCACGTAGATGCTGTCGCAGGCAAGCCAGCTCCCACCTTGGGCTTCATTCAACCCGGATTTCGCGCCACATGTGGATCTTGTCGAAGTAATCGACACCTACCCGCACCGCCAATGGCTCGAGACCGTACTGGATGAAGCCGCAGCGTTGGTAAAGTGCCAACGCCGCCTCATTTCCAGCGGTGACGGTCAGCTGGATCAGTTTCAGGCGCGGATGCCGGCGAGCCTCCTCAAGCGCTGCTTGCACCAGTTGCCGCCCCATTCCCTTCTGCTGATAAGCCTCGGTCACGTACATGCCGAACAAGGTCACCTTGTGCCGCGCCTTTTCGCGAGGCTCGTAGGCCAGGCCAACGATACCGGCCAGTCGCTCGCCATCAAAGCCGCCCAACAGGCAATCCAGCGGGCTGTCGAGACGCTTTTCCCACCAGCTCAATGGCATCGAGGCGCGCTCCGCGACACTGGACGTGAACGCTTGCGGATACGCGCCATAGGCCTCGAGCATCAATGCCCGATAGGCTTGCGCATCGTCGGCGTCCAGCGGGCGAATCATCATGCGGTAGCCAGCGAATCACGATAGAACGGCAGGATCAAATCGCGCGTCAATGGCGCCAGATGCAAGTCACCTTCGCCCATGGGATCGATCCAGCACACCTCTTCAATCTCTGCTGCAGGGGTGACGGCGACGTCGACCTGCACCTTGAACAACTCCGCCTCTACGGTAAAACCCGGTTCGTTGGCCGCGGGTGCCGAGAACTGGCCAAGATAGACGGCTTGGCTCGGATCAACGCGCAGGTTCAGCTCCTCGTGCAACTCACGGACGAGCGCCTCGGCAGGTTGCTCGCCGGCGTCGATTTTGCCGCCCGGTTGCATGAAAGCCAGGGTATTGCGCTTGCGCACAAGCAGGGTTTGACCGTCGCCACGGACCAACAGCGCGGCTGCAATGCGGATAGTCTTGGACATGGAAAGCCCTCTCTCGGATTGAAAAGCGGCCAAGGATCCCACGCGCATTCTGCACACGCAACTCGCGCGTGCAGGGCGATTTTTTCCGACATACATACACCGCAGGGTCCAGTTTCGGCCACCCTAAACTCGCAAACTCATATTCAGCAGGGCTCGCTGCACCTCGGTGCGCCGCGCTCTTTTATAAGAGTTTACTCATGCACAATTCATTGCCCACCCTCAAAGAATCATCCACTGACGAACCGCAACCGCTGCCGGCCGACAGCACGTCAACCCCTACCGTGCAACCGATGACGCTTGCGGTCGTGCCGCCGGCTTCACTTTCTGCCGAAGAACAACTGGCTTACCTCACCCGTGAACTCGACAAACTCAATGCACAGACCTCTGAGCTGGTAAGGCGACAGCCGAGTGTCGGCCGCGTGTACCAGCAGCAATTGGCCGAGATGTTTCCCGATGCACATCTGCCCATCAATCCCAACCAGATTTTTTATAGCCGCTATCGCGAAGACCAGGAAGGCCAAAAGCACCTGCTGTCCTGCGAACCACTGGGCTCGCTGCTGGCCACCTTACGCGCGCCTGGCGCAGAGTCTTATCTGACCCAGGAGAGCGGCGCCTTCTACCGCGAATGCAACACCCTGGACACCGATAAATTCCTCTCTGCCAATGCCTCGACGACAACCCTGGCCGCCAGGCTGGAAATAGCCATCACGTTGAGCCTGAATACATTCTGGGGGGCTGGCGAGCCCTCCCAACCCAATACGGAGGAGCAATTGGTTGCACTGCGACGACAAGTGCTGGCCCATCAACTGGCATTGCGCTCGGTGGACGGCACGTTGTCGGCGCATGCAAGGACGCTGGCGCAGAATGTGCTCAAGTACCCAAGTGCTGCGGCACGTGAACAGGTGTTTACCGTCGACAACAGGCCCACGGTGTACCGACTGGCCCTGGAGAATGGCAGTGAATTCGCCGGCGCATTCATTCTGACCCCCACGGGCACGACGCCTCTGACGGGCAAAGTGATGCTCTATAGCCCAAGCGAGGAGTTTGAGGAGTTTGAAAACCTGGCGCGTTTGAATGACACCGTCGCAGCCCGCATACAAGACGGCGCAGCGCCAGGCAAGCTGTTGATCGCAAGCCTGCCGACAGCCGCTCGTGCCGCGCTGAGCGGCTTGCCCGTACTGACGACGACCCCGTCCCAGATAGACGCTGACGTGATTGCTGACAGTGTCCGCGCATTGCGAGTCAGGCAACATTTCTCCGTTCGCGAAGCCTTGCGCAGGGAGACGTTGCCCTCCACAGGCGAGCTCGACCTGGCCGCAGACCTGGCGCCACAGTGGGATGTCGCTAATGCTTTTATGGTGCGCAACCTACGCCTGTTGACGGCCGAACCCGCATGGTTGAAAACCGCCGACGAGCAAGACCAGGCTCGGTACAGGCAACTGGAGCAAGAACTGATCGACAGCAATGAGGAACTCGCACCTCATCTTGAGAGAATCTTGACACTGGAAGCGTTCTCCCAACAGGAGACCGACAAGGTGCTGAAAAAACAGAAACCTGTGTATGCCAACGTTGATATTGACCCTTATAGAAGCCTGGTTCATCTGCGCGTCACAACGTCCTCCCGGTCGGCCGAAATGACGGGGTACCGTAACGAGGAAGCCACCATTGTCTACATCAGCGAAGACCGCAAGATCAATATCCCGCAGTGCCTGCCAGGCAAAAAACTGACGTGGGGCACCTGGCGTACCCAAACCGTGGTGGATCTGCGCACACTGGGAAGTTATACCCAACGTAATGTCGACCCATGGTCGGTGCACGGCATACATAGAACGATCAGTGCCACCGCCAACATTATTGACACAGCCGGCAACCCTCACGGAAAACTTGGCAACGATGATTTGCGCGCACTCGCAACAGAAGCTGACATTGGCCAAAAATACGATACGTATCTGCGGTCAACCTTCTCGCTGAGCAGCGGGACAAGCAGCTTCGCTACAGTCTGGCAGCGCGCCAACGCGGCAAAAATGAATAAGGACGCGCTTGAGAACCGTCTCAACCCTGACGCAGCCAAACTGTTTACATTCCAGACGCCAGGCAGTGGGTTTGACTGGATAAAAGCCGTCACTGAACACCCTGATTCAACCACCCGCCCCCGAGTCAGCGAATTCGAGATAGAGGTCAACCTGCTGGTAGTGGGCGCCGCGCAAGAGAGGGGCCAAGGCGGGCAGGTCATGCATCGTGTCCTGGTCATTCATCGAAAAGGCACCAAGCCTGACGGGGTCAGTGTGCTGTATACCCCGGATGCACCAGATGGCGTTGCCTTCCGGGAGCTGACCAAGGGGCTGGTGGAGCTGGACACGCTGAAAGCAAAACCGGAATGGCAGGCCTATTTCACTTCCCAGATGGCCACTAAGGATACGAAAGAGATCACACGGATCTTCAACGATACGCGCAGTGTGTACCGCTATACCTTGACGCCGATAACCGGCAATTTCCACGCGTACCTGTATTCGGCGCAACTGGGTTTTCAACTCGCGCACGCCGACTACCGTTCACGGAGCAATGCGCAAATTTTCCGCGAATCGGCGGTAAACGCCTTTATGTTCGGGGTGGAAACCGCCGATTTTCTGCTCGGGTTGATACCCGGCAAAACCGCCCTGTCGTTTTTGCGCCGAGCTATCAACCGCGGATTAGGCGTGGCCAAGCAGCTGGGGCGGCGCATTCCGGGGCTGGCCAGTAAAGTCGGTACGGACAGGAGCACCGCCATCGTACTGACGGGTGCCTCCCTCCGCCCGTTGGAACCCGCCTGGGTCAATGTGATGCCGTATCGGTTGCCTGAGCAAATAGAGCCGTTCTTTGACGTAGTGGAGTTTGCCGACACCCACCGATACAGACTGTCGCGCCAGTCGGGCCGCGCACCGTGTTTTTTTGATAAACACAATAACCAGTTCATCGCGATGCGCGACCCAACAGGCCGCTATCACCTGTATCAGTCCTATATAGAAGACGGCGCACGCTATGTAAAAGACCCGGCAGGTCACCACGTGGACTTTATGGTCGTACCGGGAGACGCAAAAAGCTGGAAGCCCCGTTTCGAACGAGACGCTGTGGGCGGAGGTTCCGTTCTGGGTGCCCTGCGTCCTCTCACCCCTGAACAGCAAGTGGATGCGGACCTGATCGCGGCGATGCGGCTTTTTGCAACAGAAGGGGAAATGCGGGATTTCGTGCGCGTCATAGAACAAACCGACGCTTCCCTGAAGCTCGATTTGATCACTCGCGCCCGACAACAGCTTGGCACCCTGGATGAAGCTGAATTTCGCCGCTGGATGTCGAACTCGAAAAGCTTGAGCCGAGCCAATCAAGAGAGATTACGTAGTTCCCTGTTAAACCTGCGGCTCGAACTGGCCACGGTTGAACATATACACCTGTCGACACAACATTTTGCGCAACCCCTGTCTGCGCGGGACAAGGAAGAACTGTTTAAAAAAGTCAAAAGGCTCATTGGCAAAAACGAGAACCTCGACAAACAAATCAGAACATCGATTGCCGTTGCCGACCCCGATACTGGCGCACAATTTGTCGGGTACGCCATCACCCACAAACACCAGCATGCGATGGATAAATTCGCAGCAAAATATGAACTTTATACTTGGCGGGATGCTGCACTGAAAGTGTTTGCATACAAGCCCGAACACCTCGTACGTATTAATCAACTCGCCTCAGATCTGGGAATTACACGCCAGGAGGCGATACGTCGATTCTTACTGCTGCCTGAGACAAAAAGCACCCTGGATGCCTTCATGAAGGATACCTTCAAGGCCAAGCTCGCCAAGCTTCAAGTCACCTCCTTTTCAGAGGATTTCAAAAAATCCGGTATTCCCTATATCGCCCTATCCCGAGGCCTGCATGGGGCAGATACTGGCGTAGCCATGGTAGACAGTAGAGACGTCACCGCATTCGAAAAAGCCCTGCCCAAGTTTGCAACGCCTCTGGAGTTTGAAGTCCCCCGCGTTCAAACCCATAGAGTTGAAAGGCCAGGGCCACCGCTGCCTGTCGTGCCGGAAGTCGTGCCCACTCGCGATCCGCACATCAACATCGTGAAGCTGGATGAACTGGCGCAAACCCAGAAAAAACTTCTGCCCGCCCCTGCCACCGCCAAACTTGAGGAAATCACCCAGGATATCCAAGCCGGTCGCCTCAGCCGCAAGCGAATAGGCAACTTCACCTATGTCGATCTCCCCCAGGTGCAGCCCGGCACAGGCCGTGGTCTTTGGCGCGTGGCAATTGAACAAAATGGCAAAGAAGGTGGCAAAGATGTCTACATCATCAGGGGTATCTTTGATTACCACGCCAGCAAGCACGTAGCCTGGGGCGTATAACTACAGGAGGGGCGGCACCTCGTCCGGCGCCCTGATAAACACACTGTACTTGGCGCCCTCCATCGCCTCGAACGCGATCAGCTTGTCCACCAGTGGCAGGTTCAGCACCTTGCCGGCATTGAGCAATAACATGCCGTTGTCGGCATTGAGGTTGCGCGCCAGCACCATGCCGGCTTCCAGCTCACGGGTGGAGAGGACTTTTACCGTCGGATCACCCAGGGTCACATCGCTGAGGAAGGTCGCGCAGGCTTGCACGAAATTTTCCACCAACGCAGGGTCATACAGGCGCCCGGCGTACTTGCGGATATACAACAGCGCTTCGTCGCTGTTGAGGTGTCGCTCCAGGATCAGGCCTTTCTGCAATTCGATAAAGTCCACCGCCAGCTTCAGCAGCCGTGAACCGGGCGGGATGGTATCGCCCTTGAGGTGGTCGGGAAACCCCGTGCCGTCCCAACGTTCCTGGTGATGACGAATGATCCGCGCCGCGTCCTTCATCGGCTCAAGGGTCATCAGCAGCGACTCGCTCTGCCCCGGATACTCACGGTACAAGCCGCGGTCGGTGCTGTGCAGCTTGTCCGACGGTGCAACCATCATGCTGTCGGTCCAGCTCAACTTGCCGATGTTGTACAACGCGGCGGCCATGGTCAGGTCACGGGTGCTGGATTCGTCCATGGACTGGGCGGCGCAATACACCCGGATCAACTCGATCAACGCGCGGTTGGTCTGTTTGTCCTTGGGCAAGCGCAGGTTGGCCAGCAGCGAAAACACTTCCGTGCCGGTCACATAGCTGCGCTTGAGCTCGTCGTAGGCCAGGTCGAGCATGTCGGCGGTTTGTTGCAACTCGGCGGTACGCGCCGCCACACGTTTTTCCAGGGTGGCGTTGAGTAGCTTTAGCTGTTCGGTCTGGTCTCGGGCCAGGCGTTCAAGGCGTTGGTGCTCGAGGGTTTGCTGCAACACCAGTTGCAACTCTTCGTCGTTCCAGGGTTTGCTGATGTAGCGGTGGATCTGCCCGTCGTTGATCGCCTTGATGATGGTGGTGAGGTCGGCGTAGCCGGTGAGCAGGATGCGGCTGGTGGCGGGATACAGGCGGTGGACCTCGGCCAGCAGCGTGGCGCCGTCCATGCCGGGCATGCGCGCATCGCTCATCACCAGATCGATAGGCCGGGTCGCCATGATCTCCAGCGCCTGGGCGCCGCTGGTGGCCAATACCACCTCATAGGGCTGGCCGCGCAACAGGCGGCGCAGGCTATTAAGGATCGACTCTTCATCGTCGACCAGCAAAACAGCGGACTTCGTAGCGAGTTGTTCATCCATGGCGACTCTGCCTTCAAATTAAACGAAGTTAGGCTAAATTGAATCCGCGCAATACAAAGCGCGATTGATTTGACGCCAACTGGCCGTCGATATCAAGGGAACTCAACTATGCTGCACTGCATGCTCGCGCCCCGTTCAGTTGTAGAACCAGGGAAGGAATTGTCATGCCATCAAGCCTTTTGCACGTGCCGAGTGCGCCATGAGGACGGAATCGGGCCGGGCCAACCGGCGCATCCTGATCGTGGATGACACGGCTTCGATCCACCAGGATTTTCGCAAGATCCTCTGTGCCGACGAGCATGGCGAGCCCTCCCTCGACACTTTGGAGTCCACCCTGTTCGGCACCACCGCGCCGGCGCGCCAGGCGTTTGACCTGGATTCGGCCTATCAGGGCCAGGAAGCCTTGGCGCTGGTCAAGAAAGCCCTGGACGCCCACTCGCCCTACGCCATGGTGTTTATCGACATGCGCATGCCCCCTGGCTGGGACGGCCTGCACACCATCGAACAGCTATGGGAGGCGGACCCCAACCTGCAAATCGCGCTCTGCACGGCCTATTCCGACTACTCCTTCGAGGCCATCGAAGCGCGCCTGAAATACAACGACCAACTGCTGATCCTGAAAAAGCCCTTCGACCACCTGGAAATCCGCCAGATGGCCAGCGCCCTGACCTGGAAATGGCAACTGGCCCAGGACGCGGCCCTCAAAGTGATCAGCCTGGAGCGCACCATCGAGGAACGCGTGCAGGAGCTGCTCAAGGTCTCGCACTTATTGCAATACGACGCCCTGACGGAGTTGCCCAACAGCACGTTGCTGGGCGACCGCCTGACCCAGGCGATCGCCTTGGCCCGCAGGCACGACACGCAACTGGCGGTGATGTTTCTGGGGCTCGACCGCTTCAAGCGCATCAACAACGCCCTGGGCTATCCGGCCGGCGACGAGGTGCTTGCACAGGTCAGCCTGAGCCTGGTGGCGGTGGTGCGGGCGTCGGATTCGGTGTTTCGTTATGGCTCTGACGAGTTCGTGGTGCTGCTTAACGATATCCAGCATCCCCAGCAAACCCAGCACATTGCGCAAAAGGTACTCAATGCCGTCAGCGCGACTCGCCATGTTGCGGGGCATGACCTGAGTGTGAGCGCCAGCCTGGGCATCAGCATTTATCCCGATGACAGCGACAATGCCGTGGGCTTGCTCAAGCACGCTGAAACCGCGATGCGTACCAGCAAAGAACGCGGCCCGGGGGATTTCAGCTTTTACACCGAAGACATGAACCTGCGCGCCCAGCATCAGCAAAACCTGGAAAGCGCGATCCGCCAGGCGCTGGACCGCGATGAATTTGTGCTGCATTACCAACCCAAGCTGGCGCTGGAGTCCGGGCGCATCGTCGGTGCGGAAGCGCTGACCCGCTGGTTTCGACCGCAGTCGGGTTGGGTCAGCCCGGCGGAGTTCATTCCGGTCGCCGAAGACAGCGGCCTGATCGTGCGCCTGACTCAGTGGGTACTGCGCCAAGCCTGCGCACAAGCCCAAGCCTGGCGTGAGATGGGCCTGGCGCCCCTGCGCATGTCGGTGAACATCTCGGCAATCGACTTTCGCCAACGGGACTTCGTCGACAACCTGGCCGCCATCCTGAAAGAAACAGGCCTGCCGCCCACCCAACTGGAACTGGAAATCACCGAAAGCGTGCTGATGCAGAACGTCGACGAAACCGTGGAAACCCTGCAAAAGATCAAGGCCATGGGCATCCGCCTGGCCCTGGACGACTTCGGCACCGGCTACTCCAGCCTCAGCTACCTGCGACGCTTTCCCATCGACGTGCTGAAGATCGATCAATCCTTCGTGCGCGGCCTGCGCATCAATAGCCAGGACGAACAATTGATCAGCGCTATCATCGGCATGGGCAAGAGCCTGGAACTGAACATCATTGCCGAAGGTGTGGAAACCGTCGACCAATTGAACTTCCTCAAAGCCCAGCGGTGTGAGGAGGGCCAGGGCTTTCTGTTCAGCAAGGCGCTGCCTTCGAAAGATTTTGTGCAACTGCTGCAAACGGATAGCGCGACACTGATGCCGGATCAATAAAATAAATAGCCCTGGGCCTGCAAGGAGTGCTCGCTTGAGCAATGTCGTAAACCACCGTTCCGGCCTGATGTTCGCGTTATGCCTGAGCACCGCATCGCTGTCAGCCGCACCGCTGGACGAAGCGCTCAAGCCCTTGCCGGCGGTTCCAGTACTGGAGCCGGCCAAGGTTGAGTTGGGTCGCCAGTTGTTCAATGAGCCGCGCTTGTCGGTCAACAACACCTTGTCCTGCGCAAGCTGTCACCAACTCACCAGCGGCGGCGCCGACAACAAGCCATTCTCCATTGGCTTTGACGGCAAACCGGTGCAGATCAATACCCCTTCCGTATTCAATGCCAGCCTGAACTTCAAACAGTTCTGGAACGGTCGGGTGGACACGCTGCAGGCCCAGGTCGAGCAGGTGGTGATCAGCCCGGTGGAAATGGGCAGCGACTGGAATACCGTGGTGCGCAACCTGTCCGCCCTGCCCGCCTACCAGAACGCGTTCAAACAGGCCTATCCCGATGGCGTCACCGCTTCCAATGTGCAAAACGCCCTGGCCACCTACGAGCGTACGCTGCTGACACCCAATTCGCGGTTTGACCAATACTTGCTGGGCAACACCGATATCCTGACCCGCCAGGAAAAATACGGCTACCAACGCTTCAAGGATTACGGCTGCATCGCCTGTCACCAGGGCGTGAACATTGGCGGCAATATGTTCCAGAAGTTCGGCGTGATGGGCGACTACTTCAAGGCCCGCGGCAACCCGCTGGAATCGGACCTGGGGCGCTACCTGCTGACCCAGGATGAAGAGGACCGCCACGTGTTCAAGGTGCCCAGCCTGCGCAATGTGGCCGTCACGGCGCCGTACTTCCACGACGCCTCGGCCAAGACCCTTGAAGAGGCGGTTGACGTGATGTTCAAGTACCAGTTGGGGCGCAACCCGTCCCAGGAAGACAAGGACCTGATTATCCAGTTTCTCAAGACCCTGACCGGTGAATGGGCGGGCAAGCCGTTATGAGACCCTTGTCACGCCGACGCACCAGCCAAATCCTGCTAGGCCTCATCACCCTGTTCCTGGCCTCCACCCTGGTGTTTTTGTACCTCAAGTCTTCACGCGACCAGACAGCCACTTATACCCAGTCGCGCGACTTGATCCGCCAACTACAGCAGCTCAATGCTCAGTGGGACAGCGAAGTGCTCAAGGCCCGCATCGCGATCACCCACAACTACGATCCACTTGTCACACCGCTGACCGAGATGACCCGCATCGGGGCTGAGCTGGAAAGCCGCGACACCTACCACAGCGCCGTCGACCTGCCCGGTTGGCAAGCCAGCTATGCGGCGTATCTGAGGGCCATCGAGGAAAAAGCCCGGTTGGTCGATCAGTTCAAATCCCACAACGCCGTGCTGCGTAACTCATTGGCTTTTTTGCCGACGGCCGAAGACGACATCCAGGCCCAATTCAACAGCATGACCGACGAAGGCCGGCTGCAACTGCAAAACGTGGCCACCGATACTTACGACCTGCTGCTCAGCAGCCTGGAGTTCGCCCAGGTCACCAGCGACGAACGTGCTGCCGATATCCTGGTGGGCCTGGGCAAGCTGGCCATCAACCAACAGAGTCTGCCCATTGAATTCCAGGCACCGGTGGAGATTCTCAGCAATCATATTTCGCTGATCCTGCGCGAACAGCCACTGGTCAACAGCCTGCTTGAGCAGATTGCCGCCGTGCCGGTGGCCGAACACCTTGATGACCTGACCACTCACCTCAATCAGGACCAGCAGGCTACAGACCTCATCGATCATCAGTACCATCGCTACCTGCTGATCTTCTCGACCTTGCTGGTGGTGCTGCTGCTTTACCTGGCGGTGCGCCTGTTGCGCAGTTTCGCCGAGATCAACCGAGTCAACCGAGCGTTGCAGGCCGCCAACGAAACCCTGGAACAACGAGTGGAACGGCGCACGCAACAGCTCAAGGATGCCCAGAGCGAGCTGATGAACAGCGCCCGCCAGGCCGGCATGGCGGAGATCGCCACCAACGTGCTGCACAACGTCGGTAACGTGCTCAACAGTGTGAACATCTCTGCCGACCTGGTCAGCCGCAAGCTGCGCAGCAGCAAGGCGCTCGGCCTGGGCAAGGCCATGCAACTGATCAACGCCCATCAGGGCGACCTGGGCACCTTCCTTACCGAGGATGAAAAGGGCAAGTTGCTGCCGGGCTATCTGAACCAGTTGGTCGAAGCGATTGCCCTCGAACAGCAAGGCATGAGCGATGAGCTGGTGCAGTTGAGCAAAAGCGTGGACCACATCAAGGACATCGTCTCGACCCAGCAATCCTATGCGGGTGCGTCTACCTTGCTGGAGCCGGTCAATATCAGCGCCTTGATGGACGACGCCCTGCGCATGAACGCCGGCGCGCTGAGCCGTCACCATGTCACTGTTGTGAAGGCGTACGCCCCGGTGCCGGAGATTTTGGCGGACAAGCACAGGTTATTGCTGATCATGGTCAACCTGATCAGCAATGCCAAATACGCCATGGACAAACTGTCTGAGCGCCCACGGCAAATCACCCTGGCGGTGGAATCGGTAGGTAACGAGACCCTGAAGATCACTGTGAAGGACGATGGCGAAGGCATACCACCCGAGAACATGGCACGTATCTTCACCCACGGTTTTACCACCCGCAAGGAAGGCCACGGCTTCGGCCTGCACAGCTGCGCCCTGGCCGCCGTGGAAATGAACGGCCAGCTCAGCGCCCACAGCGACGGGCCGGGCCTTGGCGCCGTCTTCACCTTGACCATCCCCCTGACCCTTGCCGGAAGCAGCTCATGAACCAACCTCCCAACCGGCGCATCCTGCTGATCGATGACACACCGTCCATTCATGAGGATTTTCGCAAGATCCTGATGCCCGACGAAGCCTCAACCGAAGCGCTGGATGAAATGGAGTCGGCGTTGTTCGGCGACACCGCCAAACCTCAAGCCCAGGCATTCGAACTGCACGGCGCGTATGGCGGCGAGGAAGGCCTGGGCTTGCTGACCAGCGCCATGGCGCAACAGCGCCCCTATGCCTTGGCCTTCGTTGACATGCGCATGCCCCAGGGCTGGGACGGCGCCAAGACCATTGAAGAACTGTGGAAAGTCGCCCCCGACTTGCAAGTGGTGGTGTGCAGCGCCTACTCGGACTATTCCTGGGATGACCTGTTGTTTCGCCTGCACGCCCACGACCGCCTGCTGATCCTGAAAAAGCCGTTCGACAACATAGAAGTCCAGCAAATGGCCAACACCCTGGCCAACAAATGGGACATGGCCCGCCGCGCCTCCTTGCAAACCTCGCAGTTGGAGCGGTTGGTGGAAGAGCGCACCCAAGCGCTGCAACTGGAAATTGAAGAGCGCAAGCACCTGGAAAGCCAACTGGTGCAGTCGGAAAAACTCGCCTCGCTGGGGCAACTCGCGGCCGGCGTCGCCCATGAGATCAACAACCCGGTGGGCTTTATTTCCTCCAACCTCAGCACCCTCGACAGTTACTTCAAGCAGCTGCAACAGATGCTCGATGCCTACCAGCGCAGCGAAGCGCACATCGGGGCGCCAGAACATCGCGAACCGCTCACGGCATTGCGTAACGAGCTGGACCTGGATTTTCTCAAGGACGACATTCCGATCCTGATCCGCGAATCCAAGGACGGCATCGGCCGTGTGGTGCAGATCGTCAAGGACCTGAAGAACTTTTCACGGGTGGATAACGACCAGACCTGGCAATTCGCCAACCTGCAGCAAGGCATCGATTCGACGCTGAACATCGTCGCCAGCGAACTCAAGTACAAGGCCGATGTGGTCAAGCACTACACGCCGCTGCCAGAAATCGAGTGCCTGGCCTCGCAACTCAACCAGGTGGTGATGAACCTGGTGATCAACGCCGCACAAGCCATGGGCCCTGAGCGCGGCACCATTACCATCAGCAACGGGGTGGACGGCGAGAACGTGTGGCTGGAAGTCGCAGACAACGGCTGTGGGATTGCCCCCGACACCGTGCAGAAGATTTTCGACCCGTTCTTCACCACCAAGCCTGTGGGCGAAGGTACCGGGCTGGGTTTGTCGTTGTCCTACGGGATCGTCAAGAAACACCGTGGCGATATCAGCGTCAGCAGTGAGGTGGGCAAGGGTACGAAGTTTCGGGTAGTACTGCCGATTCGGCAGACGGCGGCGTAGGGCACGCCGCCGAATCATGCTCATGCGTCAGCTTTTTTCGGGCTCGACCCAAACGATGCAAAACGCTTGTTGAACCCGGCAATCCGGCCTTCGGCCTGGGTCTTGCGCTGCTGGCCGGTGTAGACCGGGTGCGAGGCGCTGGAGACGTCCAGGGGGATGTAGGGATAGGTGTTGCCGTCGCTGTGTTTCTGGGTGCGATCACTGTCGGCGGTGGAACCGATGAGGAAGAACACGTCGGCGGCAGTGTCGTGGAACAGCACGGTGCGGTAGTCTGGGTGGATACCAGCTTTCATGAGGCCTCCGGGGCGTCTGGGCGCGGTTGATTTGTTATACAGTAACATAATATCGCACAGACAAACGAGAACCTATTGCAATAAAGGTATAACACGAGGGGCCTTGGGCCTTCTGGAAATCCATTTCCTGTGGCGTCCAACCATTAAACCAAACTGGCTTAACTGCTGATCTTATCCAGTGTTGACTGGGCCTCATTCGGCTTGGCTTCGTTGTTCTTCACGGCATTGATATACCCTTTAACGACGCCGACAAGATTTCCTCTCGTAGCGCTGGCGAGCGCTTCATCGAAACCATCAGCCCGAGTTTTGTCAAAACCCGCCTTGGCCCCTTTGATAGCTCCGATCACTCCCGGTTCCGAATCGCCAATACCTAGAAGAATGTTGCTGAGCCCAGGGATAAACCGGGTTCTCTTTCCAGCCTCGCCGGCAGCCCACTGCACGTTATCTTTGTTGGTGCCGTCCTTCCTGACATGGGTGTCGCTGGTACTATCCAGACGGTGATGCTCACGCAAGGCTAAATAACCCTGTTCCGTAAAGTCTTTCCACATGCCTGCAGGTGTACCGTGCCGAGCGTCGCCGCTACGGGTAATGCCTTCAAGGTCGCCATTTCCGTGGGCCTTGCCTCGGTGTTCGCCGTCAGCCGATAACGACGAATCAATATAGTTGAGCACCCGCGCAGCGTTGAAGGCTGCATCAGCCCGTGCGTCCGGGTCTTTGTTGTTACTCGTCCAATCCCCCAGAAGTTTGTAAGCCAATGAGCGATTGATATCTTTTTGATGAGCCAGGTTTTTGAGGATCGGATTATCGTTGATGATTTGTTCGGCGGTGCGGTTATCACCCGGTGGGCGGCCTGTGGCGATCTCCGGCTTTCGGCTCACATCCTGCTCGGGTTTTTCGATACCTTCCATGCGTTTGTGTTCTTGGGCAATTTGCTCCCGTAGCGGGCCGGTTAACTGGCTTTTATTCCAATCGTGGCTGGAGGGGGCAGAATTCCAGACATTGGAAAAAGCATTCCCTACCGCTATCGATGTCGTCATAGGTAAGTCACTCGTTTTGGTCGTTATAAATTCCTTCTTGATAAAGTGTCCTTACTTCACAGCGCCCGGTCACAACCAGACACTCAATGAATGGTGACGGGGCAGCAATACGTTCCTGATCAAGCTGATAGTTTTTTGTCGGTACAAATACGCAGAGGCCCAAATAGCTGACTGGACGATCAATCCTTGTCCGTGCTTTGTCGACAGGTGCAGAATGGTTAATCGACCTGAAGAGTCCGAACCCAAGGAAACCGTATGAGCCTGTCCTTGTTAAGCCGCTACGCCTTCTTTGCTGTGTGCGTCATTTTCACCCTCGCCAGCCTCCCCTTTATCGAACACGAATGGCTGTGGCCGATCACGCTGGTCACCGGTGTACTCAGCCTGATCGGCATTGTCGACCTGCTGCAAAGCCCCCATGCGGTGCGCCGCAACTATCCGATCCTGGGCAATATCCGTTACCTGGTAGAAACCATCCGCCCGGAAATCCGCCAGTACCTGCTGGAGTCTGACAGCGACGCCCTGCCCTTCTCCCGCGCCCAGCGCTCGCTGGTGTATTCGCGCGCCAAGAACGAAACGGCAGACAAACCCTTCGGCACCCTGATTGACGTATACCAGTCAGGCTTCGAATTTATCGGCCACTCCATGCGCCCTGCGCCACTGAGCGACCCCAGCAGTTTTCGCGTGATGGTCGGCGGCCCGCAGTGCACACAGCCGTACTCGGCGTCGGTGTTCAATATCTCGGCGATGAGTTTCGGCTCATTGAGCGCCAACGCGATCCGGGCACTCAACCACGGCGCCAAGCTCGGCAACTTTGCCCACGACACCGGCGAAGGCAGCATCAGCCCCTACCATCGCGAAAACGGCGGCGACCTCACTTGGGAACTGGGCAGCGGCTACTTTGGCTGCCGCACCAGCGACGGCCGTTTCGACCCCGAACGCTTCGCCGTGCAGGCTCAGAACCCCCAAGTGCGCATGATCGAAATCAAGATGAGCCAAGGGGCCAAGCCCGGCCATGGCGGGATTTTGCCCAAGCACAAGGTCACCCAGGAAATCGCCGACACCCGCGGCATCATGATGGGTGAAGACTGCATCTCGCCGTCGCGTCACAGCGCGTTTTCCACGCCGATCGAGCTGATGCAGTTCATCGCTCAGTTGCGCGAACTGTCCGGCGGCAAACCCGTGGGCTTCAAGTTCTGCCTGGGCCATCCGTGGGAATTCATGGGCATCGCCAAGGCCATGCTCGAAACCGGCATCCTTCCGGACTTTATCGTGGTGGACGGCAAGGAAGGCGGTACCGGTGCCGCGCCGGTGGAATTCACCGACCATATCGGCGTGCCGCTGCGCGAAGGCCTGCTGTTCGTACACAACACCCTGGTGGGCCTGAACCTGCGCGACAAGATCAAGCTCGGCGCCAGCGGCAAGATCGTCAGCGCCTTCGACATCGCCAGCGTCCTGGCCATCGGCGCCGACTGGGCCAACTCGGCACGCGGCTTCATGTTCGCCATCGGCTGCATTCAGTCTCAGTCATGCCACACCAACAAATGCCCGACTGGCGTCGCCACCCAAGACCCGCTGCGCCAACGTGCGCTGGTGGTGCCGGACAAGGCCCAGCGCGTGTTCAACTTCCACCGCAACACGCTGCATGCCCTGGCAGAAATGCTCGCCGCCGCCGGGCTGGAGCATCCGTCGCAGTTGTCGGCCAAGCATTTGGTACGTCGGATGTCGGCGACGGAGATCAAGCTGTTTTCGCAGTTGCATGTGTTCCTAAAGCCCGGCGAGTTGCTCACCGGGGAAGTGAACGGCGAGTTTTATTCGCGGATGTGGCAGATGGCGCGGGCGGACAGTTTTGAGCCGCATGAAATCGCTGCTGCCTGACGGAGGCCTGCCATGTTGAAAGTCATCGCTGAAGACTTTATCAAGCCCGAACATTTGGAAACCGTGCGGCCCTGGTACGCTGAACTGGTGGAAAAAACCCGCCAGGAACCGCTGTGCATCGCCTACGATCTGTTTGTCGATCAAAAAGACCCCGGGCACTTCGTCTTTATCGAACAGTGGCCTGATCAGGCAGCGCTGGATGCGCATTGCCAGACCGAGCACTTCACCCGATTGGTACCCCAGATCAATGCGTATCAGGCCAAACCGTGCAGGGTCTTGCTGATGGACGCTTTCTGAGCATACCCACTGCTCGCTGAACCGGCCCACCGACGGCATCGTTGAAACAAGGAAGTTCACGTGCCGTTATTGAAATTTGTCGCCATTGTGCGCCGCGTTAACTCTTTCGGAGAAATCACCTCCCAACGCGACAGAAAAAACCGCATGCGCAGATGGGCCCTAACCATCCCCAGGGTTAGGCCACCCATGCAGGTCATGAGCAGCAACTAGCGGCCCAAGGAAACCGGCATACCAAGCGTAAAGAGGTGGCAGGCAGCCCACACACAACTGAGACATTCAGTAATACCCAGCCTTTGCAATTGCTTACAAATTCCGCCAACCTCCGCCCGCCCGACGTGCGGCGACGCCCGCGCTCACCTATCGTCATTCAACAACTTGTTCAAGAGCCCGCTGCCATGCTGAACGGACGCGACCCGCGCATCGACTTTTTTCGGGGCCTGGCGTTGATCTTCATTTTCTGGGATCACGTGCCCCACAACCCTCTCGCCAACATCACCGTGCAGAACTTCGGGTTCAGTGACGCCGCGGAAATCTTCGTGTTCCTGGCCGGCTACGCAGCCGTGCTGGCCTACGGCAAGATTCTGCAGCGCGAGGGCTATCTCTTCGCCTGCCTGAAAATCCTGCGTCGAGTGTGGACACTCTACGTGGCGCATATTTTCCTGTTGGCGCTGTTGATGGGCATCGTGGTTTTCGCCAACAGCCATATCGAGACCCGCGACCTGGTGCAGGAGATGGGCCTGGGGCATTTTCTCGGCAATACCCAGCAGGCCTTGATGGATGAGTTGCTGCTGCGCTTCAAGCCCAACCTCACCGACCCGTTGCCGTTGTACATCGTGCTGATCCTGAGCCTGCCGCTCACCCTGCCACTGCTGGTGTATGTGCCCAACGTGATGGTGGCGATCTCGGTGGCGGTGTACCTGCTGGCGCCCTGGCAGGGCTGGAATTTGCCCGCGAGCAACGGCGGAGTGTGGTACTTCAACCCCATCACCTGGCAATGCTTGTTCATCCTCGGCGGCGCAGCCGCGTTGCGCTCACCCAGCCGCGCCGAAGCGCGGCCGTTGCTGCGCCAACCCTTGTTCGTGGCCGCTGCGCTCTACGTGTTGGTGACTTGTGTGATCACCCTGTCGTGGCGCTGGCCCGAGGTGCATGACGCCTGGATGCCACGCGTGATTGGCGAATGGCTGTACCCCATCAGCAAGACCGACCTGTCCCCGGTGCGCCTGCTGCACTTCCTGGCATTGGCCTACGTCACCGCCAAATTGCTCCCCGACGTCGGCTGGACGCAGCAGTGGCTGGCCCTGCAATTGGCGAGGATGGGGCGTTACTCCCTGGAAGTGTTTTGCCTGGGCGTGGTGCTGGCGCCACTGGCCGACATGCTCAATGCCATGGCCGGCGACAGCCTGGCGATCAGGTTATCCACGGCCTTGGCGGGCGCTGTGTTGATGGGCTTATTGGCGGCATGGCTGGACCTGAACAAGCGCCTGGACCAACGCTACGCCAGCCGCGCCGTCGTCACGACTACATAGTTAGCGACGCCGCCGGACACCGGGATGGCAACTGAACCACCGCTTTCGCAGGCAAGCCAGCTCCCACATTGGTCGGGTATTGCCCACAGGATCAACGCCCGGCACAGATCCCCCTGTGGGAGCGGGCTTGCTCGCGAAGGTGGCGGGCCAGTCAATTAATCTGCAACTGAACCACCGCTATCGCAGCATAGGTATCTACACAACTTCGGCACGACGCTAAATCTGTGGCGAGGGAGCTTGCTCCCGTGACGGCCTGGCAGCCGACACAGATATAACTGATGCCCCGCGATCCAATGTGGGAGCTGG
>NZ_WJZM01000023.1:0-85355 GCF_021609545.1 Pseudomonas sp. PA-1-6B | reverse complement strand
GATTTGGGGGGCCGCCGCCACGCGCCATCCATGGCGCGGGGCGGCTAAACCGGCATCCCTGCCGGTTTACCCCCCAAATCCCTGTCGAATTCCGGCCAGCGTGGTTTAACGGGGCGCCTGAGATCAAAAGCAGATCAAGATCAAAAGCGGCTCGCTTCGCATCGTGGTTACCGTTGAGCTAACAGAGTTATGTAGATACCTATGCTGCGATGGCGGTGGCTCAGTAACAGAGTGAGTGACTGACACACCGCCATCGCGGGCAAGCCCGTTCCCACATGGGTTTTGTGTTGGCTGTAAAGAGGAGGGTTATTTGCCGCCCGTAATCTGCTTCACCAACTGCGCATGCCCCTTCACATCGTCCGCCCGGGAAATCGCCTGGATCACCAGCAAATGGTTGCCCGAACCACCCAGGAACGTGGAGTTCAAGGTCTTGCCACCGCCTTGGGTAGCGCTGCTGTCCACCTGGCGCAGGCCCAGGCCCTTGTAGGTGAGTTTCTTCTCGCCCAGTTTCTTGAAGTCGGGCATGGCGGCGCTCTGGTTCTTGACGAAATCGGCCACGGCGCCGTCGAGGAACTTCGGGTCGTTATCCTGGATAGTTGCCCCATCGTTGCGCACGGTTTCGGCGACGATCACCACACTTTTCGTCGTCGAGTTGGCGTACAGGGTGCCTTGGGTGTCAGCGGTGCCGTCTTGCGCCGTGCCGGAGGGCAGGGGATCGGCGCTGTAGGCTTTGGGCAGTTTGAAGGTGAACTTGCCACCCAAGGTGGAGATTGTCTGTGTGGCGGGCTTGGTGGCAGCGAACACGCTGCCGGCGGTAAGCGCTAGGGCGAGCAGCATTGCGGTTTTGGTGAACGTGGCCATGAAGCACTCCGGGGATGAACGAAATTGCGGCGTATTCTGTCAGAAAATTCGCAATTTCGTTCATCCAGCCCATCACAGCTTGTCGGAGGATTCCTCGTCAAGCCTGTCCATTTCAAACAAGCGCGCCAGTTCCGCACGGGCTTCCTGGGCAGTTTGCATGACCTTGGCCGCGTCGTCGTATACCGCGTGTTGGGCGGCAAGTACCTGCTGGTCGTGGGTCTTGAAGCGGTTGATGCGCGCATCGGCCTGGGCCTGGCTCAAACCGAGGCCGACCAGGGTACGGCGGCTCATTTCCAGGCTGGAGTAGAAGGTTTCGCGCACCGGTGAAGCGTCCAGGTCCACCAGGCGGTGTACGTGCTGGCGGTTACGCGCACGGGCGATGATCTTCATGTGCGGGTAGAGGTTGCGCACCAGCTCGGCGGTCTTGATGTTGATCTCCGGGTCGTCCATGGCGATCACGAAGAATTCCGCTTGATCGACTTTGGCAGCGTGGAGGATTTCCGGGCGTTGGGGGTCGCCGTAGAACACCGGCATGCCGCCGAAACTGCGGGTCAGCTCGATGGTTTCCACCGAGGTGTCGAGGGCGATGAACGAGATGTTCTGCGCGCGCAGGATGCGCGCCACGATCTGGCCCATCCGGCCCATGCCGGCGATGACCACGCGAGGCGCATCGCTTTCGATGGCGCGGTATTCCTCGGGCACTTCCACCGGCTTGGCCTTGGGTTTGAACAGCTTCGGGCATACCAGCAACAGCAGCGGAGTCACGGCCATGGACAGGGTGATGGTGAGCACCAGCACGTCGTACAGCTGCGGTTCGAACAAGCCCTGGTCGCGACCGATCTTGAACACCACGAAGGCGAACTCACCCCCCGCCGCCAGCACCACGCCCAGGCGCAGGGCACTTTCGCGATTGAGGTCGCCCACCATCCGCCCGACGGCGTACAGCAGCGGCAGCTTCAAGCCGATCAGCAGCAGGGTCAGGCCGATCACTACCAGCGGCGTGCTGAGCAGCAAACTGAGGTTGGCGCCCATGCCCACGCTAATGAAAAACAGCCCCAGCAGCAGGCCCTTGAACGGCTCGATCTGGGATTCCAGTTCGTGGCGGTATTCCGAATCCGCCAGCAGCAGGCCGGCGAGGAAGGCCCCGAGGGCCATGGACACGCCCACCAACTCCATCAGCCAGGCGGTGCCGATCACCACCAGCAGCGCGGTGGCGGTGGACACTTCGCGCAGGCCGGTCTTGGCGACAATGCGAAACACCGGGCGCAACAGGTAGCGCCCGCCGATGATCACCACCGCGATGCTGCCGAGGATCTGCAACACATGTTGCAGGCCCTGGGCTTCGGTGGTCGGATGATCGCTGCCGGCCAGCAACGGCACCATGGCGATCAGCGGGATGGCGGCGATGTCCTGGAACAACAGGATGGCAAAGGCCAGACGCCCGTGGGGTTGGTTGAGCTCCTTGCGTTCGGCCAGGCTTTGCAGGCCAAACGCCGTAGACGACAGCGCCAGGCCCAGGCCCAGCACGATGGCGCTGTTCCACGACTGGCCAAACAGCCATAGCGCGACCGCGCCCATCACCACACCGGTGAGCAGGACCTGAGCCAGACCGACGCCGAACACTGCCTTGCGCATCACCCACAAGCGTTTGGGCGACAGCTCCAGGCCGATGATGAACAGCAAGAGCACCACGCCCAGTTCAGAGAACTGCGCCACGCTTTGCGGGTTGCCGATCAGGCCGAGAACCGACGGGCCGATGATCACACCGGCAAACAGATAGCCCAGCACTGCGCCCAATTGCAGGCGCTTGGCCAGTGGCACGGCCAGCACGGCGGCGAACAGGAACACCACGGCTGCTTGTAACAGGTTGCCTTCATGGGGCATCACGAACTCCATCGTTTACGTAGATCAACTCGGGGGGCCACAAAAATATTCCACAGCAGGGGAAATAGAGCGCTATTAGAGCGCTTTTTCACATTTTGAAACTTGTATTTTTGTCGCGACAGTCAATGGATGTTGGCTCTCATCCCATTCTTACGCCGGTTTTACGAAAGTATTAATACCATTTAATTCAATGGCTTTCGCGCAGGTCTACTAACGTTTCGAAAAACTGGATCAGTAGTCACCACGGTCAGGTGTTTCGAATTCGATGCGTGTGGATCGTTGAAACAAGGCTTGCACGCAGTCACGGATGAAAGGCTTGGACCACAAGGAGTAGAACGTGGATAGAAGACTTGCGACTGCCGCTTTACCTCGTATTTCTGCACTTTCTCTCGCGATTCGCCTCGGAGTGGCCGGGCTGGTGATGGGCCTGGCAAGTCCGGATGTGTTTGCCGCCTGTAGCCCGGCAAGTCCTACGGTCGGCGCGACGGTGACCTGTACGGGCGTACCGTCATTGCCATTGTTCCTCAATACCTTCAGCAGCGCGGTCAATAACCTGACGGTCAACGTCAATGCCGGGGCGCAACTCAACGCAACGCTGGGCGGTAAAGCACTGACTCTGACCGGTAACAACGCCACGTTGAACAACTCCGGCACTATTGACCCGGCACTCCTCGGACTGGTTTCAGTGCTGAGCGGTGGTGTGGTGATCGGCAACACGGCAGCCAGCGTGTTGAACATCACTAACAGTGCCACCGGCATCATGCGCGGTACTGGCGCGTTGCTGGGGCTGAACCTGGCCTCGCTGGATGGCATGGCCCTGAACGCCACCAACGGCGCAGGCGGCACCACCACGATTGTCAACGACGGCGTCATTGGTTCTTCCTCCTTGCTCGGCCTGTCGCTGTTCACGTCCGATACCCCGGTGGTAGCCGTGCAGGGTGGCGGGCAGGTCAATATGACCAACAACGGCGCCCTGACCGGGCGCGTGGCGTTCGAAAGCTCTGCTACGGGAAACACGTTCCGCAACACCGGCACTATCTCTGGCGGCGTGTCGATGGGGACCGCCAGTACCAACACCTTTACGGCAGTCACGGGGTCGCAAGTGACCAGTGGCGGCGGCCTCGGCTTAAGCCTTGGCGGACTGATCGGCGTGAACCTGACGTTCGCGCCCACCGGCCAGGTGGACGGCGGCGCAGGCGGCAGCAACTCGCTGATCCTTGAAAACACGACGGGCGTCGGTGGTGGCAGTACAGGCACCGGCACGGCTTCAAGCGCCAACTATGTCAACTTCAACAACCTGGCCATCAACAGTGGCACCTGGACGTTGCAGGGGCCGTTGGTCAGCGGCAGCACTACGCTCAATGGCGGTGTGGCGCAATTCAATAACAACGCGACATTTGGCAGCGGTGTGCTCACGTCTAACGGCGGCGCTATCGAGGCCACCGGCAACGGCTTGACGCTGGCTAACCTGATGACCCTCGGAACCGGTGGACTGACGGTGCAGGGGGCTGCTACCGGGCTGACCTTGAGCGGCCTGATCTCGGGCAATACTGGCTTGAACAAAGCCGGGACCGGCGAATTGATCCTCAGCGGCGCCAACACCTTCCAGGGTGGCACTACCTTGAACGCCGGCACGCTCACGCTGGGCAATGCCACCGCGCTAGGCACCGGTGCCTTGACCGTGGCGGGTGCAGGTACTTTGCAGAGCAATGCTGCGCTGACCACCAGCAATGCGATTACCTTGAACGCCAATCTGACCGTAGACGGCGTGAACCCGCTGACCCTTGGCGGGGTTGTCAGCGGTGGTTCCGGGTTGATCAAGGAGGGCGTATCGAGCCTGGCGCTTACGGGCAACAATACCTACACCGGCGCCACGGCCCTCAACGCCGGTTCGCTGGTGGTGGGCTCCAATACTGCGCTCGGCGCCAGTGTGTTGAACGCGTCGGCGGGTACCACGCTGGATGCCAGTGCAGCAGTGAGCCTGGGCAATAACCTCAACCTGGGCGGTAACCTGACCCTTGGCGGCAGCAACGCGCTGACCCTTGACGGCGTGGTGACGGGCCTTGGCGGCTTGATCAAGAACGGGCCGGCGGATCTGATCCTCAATCAAGCGAACACTTACCTGGGCAACACTGCGCTGAACAGCGGCAAGCTGGTGGTTGGCGCCAGCGGTGCCTTGGGCGCGGGTACGTTGAATGCAGCCGGGGGCACGACCCTGGACGCCAGTACCAGTACGACGCTGGCCAACGCGATCAACCTGGCCGGTAACCTTGGAATCGGTGGCAGCGCCAACCTGACCCTGGGCGGCACGGTCAACGGTGCGGGCAGCCTGACCAAAGACGGCGCGGCCGGCCTGACACTCAGCGGCAACAATAACTTCCTGGGTGGCACCACCCTGAATGCAGGCAGCCTGACCCTCGGCAGCAACACGGCGCTTGGCCTGGGCAACTTGACCGTCGGCGGCGCCGCAACCCTGGACAGCAACTCAGCGGTGGCGCTGGGCAATGGCATTGTCCTCAACGCCGGGCTGACCGTCGGCGGCACCAATGGGCTGACCCTGGGCGGTGTGGTCAGCGGCGCAGGGGCGCTGATCAAGGATGGCCTGGCCAACCTGACCCTCAACGGCACCAACACTTTCACCGGTGGCACCAGCCTCAACGCCGGTACGTTGACCTTGGGCACGGCAGGCGCTTTGGGCGCAGGCCCCTTGACGGTCGGCGGTGCGGCCACTCTGGATACCAGCGCGACCTTCACCCTGGGCAACGGGATTGCCTTGAATGGCGACCTGACGCTCGCGGGTAACAATGACCTGAACCTCAGCGGCGTGATCAGCGGCGCCAGTGCGCTGATCAAAAATGGCTTGGCTGACCTGACCTTGAGCGGCAACAACACGTTTACCGGGCCATTGAATATTGTCTCCGGCAGCGTCACCACCGGCAGCGCCGGTGCATTGGGCAGCACCTCCGGCGTTGATGTCAGCGCTGGCGCTGCGCTGAACCTGGGCGTCGATTCCAGCTTGGCCGGCCTCAGTGGTGCGGGTGGCGTGGCAGTCGGCGGCGGTTTGGAACTCACCGTGGGTGGCGTGAACACCAGCAGTACCTTTGACGGTGACCTGAGCGGTGCGGGCAGCTTGATCAAGGTGGGTGCCGGCACGCTCACGCTCAACGGAATTAATGGCATCACCGGTAACACGGCGATCAACGCGGGCACTCTGGATGTCGATGGTTCTCTGGGCAGCGCTTTGGTCGACGTGAATAGCGGCGGCACCCTCACCGGCAGTGGCTCGCTCTTGGGTACGGCGAATATCAATAGCGGCGGGCACTTGGCGCTGGGCAGTGGCACGACCTTGTCGGCCGCTGGCCTGAACATGAGTGCCGGGGCCAGTCTGGATGTGGCTCTTGGCGCACCGTCGCTGACCTCGCTGATGAATGTCGGTGGCAACGTGAATCTGGCCGGCGACCTTAATGTGAGCGATGCCGGTGGCTTCGGCGCCGGCGTGTATCGCTTGATCAACTACACCGGCGGCTTGACCGGCGCATTGAACATCAACACGGTGCCGCTGGGTTATGGCCTGGGTGATCTGCTGGTACAGACCTCAGTGGGCAGCCAGGTCAACCTGGTGGTAGCGGCGCCGAATATTCGTTTCTGGGACGGCAGCAACACCATTGCCAACGGCACTGTGGACGGTGGCAACGGCACCTGGACAACGGGCGGCACCAACTGGACGTCGGCCGACGGCCTTTCCAACCAGACCTGGGGCGGCGGCTTTGCGGTGTTCCAAGGCGCGGCGGGTACTGTCAGCGTGAATGGCGTGCAAACCATCACTGGTCTGCAATTCGCTACCGATGGCTACAGCCTGGTCAATGGCACCGGTGGGCAGTTGAGCACTGGCAGTGGCAACTTCGCCGTGCGCGTCGACCCACTGGCGACTGCCACACTCGGCGTCGATATCACCGGCGCGGGCGTTCTGAACAAACTCGATACCGGCACGCTGGTGCTCAATGGCGCCAACAGCTACACCGGCGGCACCTTGCTTGATGGCGGTACGTTGGTGGTCGGTAGCAACACCGCGCTGGGCACCGGCACTCTGACCGCTGCGGCGGGCACCACCCTGGACAGCAACGCCTCCGTAACCCTGGGCAATGATGCGGTACTCAGCGGCAGCCTGACGGTTGGCGGCAGCAACGCATTGGCGCTCAATGGCGCCATCAGCGGCACCGGTGGCCTGATCAAGAATGGCACGGCAGACCTGACACTCGGCGGCACCAATACCTTCCTGGGCCCTGTGGCCTTGAACGCAGGCGGGTTGATCCTGGCCAGTAATACGGCGCTGGGCACGGGCGTGTTGAACGCCGCCGGCGGCACAACATTGGACGCCAGCACGGCGGTTACCACCACTAACGCGATCAATCTGGCTGGCAACCTGGGCATCGGCGGCACCGCTGACCTGACACTCGGCGGCGCAATCAACGGTGCGGGCAGCCTGACCAAGGAGGGCACGGCCAATCTGATCCTCAGCGGCGCCAACGCCTACCTGGGTGGCACCACCCTGAACGCCGGTACGCTGACCTTGGGCAGCGCCACCGCCCTTGGTCTGGGCAACCTCACCGTTGGCGGCGCGGCGACCCTGGATAACACGGCAGCGCTGAGCGTGGGCAATGGCGTCGTGCTTGACGCCAACCTCGCCGTCACCGGCAGCAATGACCTGACCCTGGGTGGCCTGGTCACCGGCACGGCTGGCCTGAGCAAAGACGGCGCAGCCAACCTGACCCTCAATGGCGTCAACACCTTCCAGGGCGGCACCACCCTCAACGCCGGCACGCTGACGCTGGGCACGGCAGCGGCCCTGGGTACCGGCGCCTTGAACGTAAACGGCGCCGCCACGCTGGCCAACAGCACGCCGCTGGTATTGGCCAATGAGGTCAACCTCAACGCTGGGCTGACCGTGGGCGCTCTCAACAATAACCTGACCCTGGCCGGCGTGCTGGCCGGCAGCGGTAGCCTGGTCAAAACCGGCACGGCGGATGTGAGCCTCACCGGTACTAACACCTTCAACGGCCTGTTCGATGTGCAATCGGGCAGCCTCACCACGCTGGGCAATGGGGCACTGGGTGTCGGCGCCGGGGTCAACCTCGCGAGCGGTACCTCCTTGAACTTGGGCGGCAGTGCCAGCCTGGGCGCACTCACTGGCACCGGGCTTGCGACCGTAGGGGCCGGCAGCACCTTGAGCGTCGGCAACAATAACCTCGACAGCACTTTCGACGGGGTCGTGGCAGGCCTCGGCAACCTGGCCAAAGACGGCACAGGCGCCTTGACCCTCGGTGGCCTCAGCGTGGTGACCGGCGATGCCCAGGTCAACGCCGGCAGCTTGCTCGTCAATGGCTCACTGGCCAGCGCCAATGTGGCGGTGGCCAGTGGCGCCACCCTCGGCGGTACCGGCACCTTGCTGGGTAATGTGAGCATCGCCGACGGCGGCCACCTGGCCGTCAATTCCGGCGCGACCCTCACCACCGGTTCGCTGCTGCTCAATGCCAACTCCAACCTGGATGCGGGCCTCGGCGCGCCAGCCACGGGCGGCACGGCGCTGGTTCAGGTCAACGGCAACCTGACCCTGGACGGCACCCTCAACGTCACGGATATCGGCGGCTTCGGTGCGGGTATCTACCGCCTGATCGACTACACTGGCGGCCTGACCAACAACGGCCTGCTGCTGGGCAGCCTGCCGGTGAACATCCCGGCCAGCGACCTGGACCTGCAAACCGCCATTGGCAACCAGGTTAATCTGCTGGTCAACGGCAGCACCAACGTGCAGTTCTGGGACGGTAGCCAAACCACGGGCAATGGCACCATCGAAGGCGGCAGCGGCACCTGGAGTGCAGGCGCCAGCCAATGGACCGGCGTCAACGGCGCATTCAATACAGCCTGGACCCCGAACAGCTTTGCCGTGTTCCAAGGCACGGCGGGCACTGTCACGGTTGACGGCGCGCAAGCAATCACTGGGTTGCAGTTCGTCACGGATGGCTACAACCTGGCGGGTGGCACGGCGGGGGCCTTGACCCTCTTCAATGGCACCGGTGGCAACACCGCTGTGCGTGTCGATCCTGGCGTCACCGCCACCCTGGGCGTCGCGCTCAACGGCGGTGGCACCCTGGCCAAGCTCGACACCGGCACCCTGGTGCTCAACGGCGCCAACAGCTACACCGGCGGCACCGCACTCAATGGCGGCACGCTGGTGGTCGGCAATGACAGTGCCCTGGGCAGCGGCGTATTGACCACCGCCAATGGCACCACTTTGGACAACAACGCTGTGGTCAACCTGGCCAACAATGTGGACGTCAACGGTACGTTGACCGTCGGCGGCAGCAATGCCTTGACCCTGTCCGGCACCGTGGCGGGCACGGGCAGCCTGATCAAGAATGGCATCGCCAACCTGACCCTCAGTGGCAACAACACCTATGCCGGCCCAACCGCACTCAACGCAGGCGGCCTGATCCTGGCCTCCAACACGGCCCTGGGCAGTGGCGCCCTGAACGCGGCCGCCGGCACCACCCTCGACAGCAGCACGGCGGTCGCCCTGGCCAATACGGTCAATCTGGCTGGCAACCTGGGCATTTTGGGCACCGCCGACCTGAGCCTGAACGGCCTGGTCAGCGGTACCGGTGGGCTGACCAAAACCGGCGCGGGCGACCTCACGCTCAACGGCGCCAATGCCTACTTGGGCGGCACGCAGTTGAATGCCGGCTCCCTGACCCTGGGCAATGCGTCGGCCCTGGGCAGCGGTGCCTTGGCGGTCAATGGGGCAACCACCCTGGACACCAACACGGCGTTGGCCCTGGCCAATAACACCAGCCTGAATGCCGCGCTCACCGTCGGCGGCAGCAACGACCTGAGCCTCAACGGTGTGGTGGACGGCAGTGGTTCGTTGACCAAGGCCGGCGGCGCCAACCTGACCCTCAACGGCGCCAACACCTACAGCGGCGGCACGGCGCTCAATGCCGGTACGCTGACCCTCGGTAGCACCACGGCGCTGGGCTCGGGCGCATTAACCGTCGGCGGTGCGGCGACCCTGGCCAATAGCACGCCGCTGGTGCTGGCCAATGCGGTCAACCTCAATGGCGACCTCAGCGTCGCTGGCAGCAACAACCTGACCCTGGCCGGCGTACTCGCTGGCAATGCAGCGCTGATCAAGAATGGCGCGGCGGACCTGCTGCTGACTGGCAACAACAGCTTCAGCGGCCCACTGACCGTGGCGGCCGGCAGCGTGACCACGGCGGGTAATGGTGCGCTGGGCACCACCTCCGGCGTCACTGTCGGCAGCGGCGCGAGCCTCAACCTGGGTGGTAATGCCAACCTCAACAGCCTGGCTGGCACCGGCACGGTGCAGGTGGCGGGCGGCGCTACGCTGGCGGTGGGAGGCAGCAACCTCGATAACAGCTTTGGCGGCGCGCTCAACGGTGCCGGCAACCTGGATAAAAACGGCAGCGGGGTGCTCAACCTGAGCGGCACCAATGGCATCAGCGGCGCAGCCAACGTCAACGGCGGCACCTTGAATGTCACAGGTTCCCTGGCCAGCGGCACGGTGGCGGTGAACAGCGGCGCGACCCTGGCCGGCAGCGGCTCATTGGCCGGCGCGGTGTCCGTGGCCGACGGTGGGCACATCGGCCTGGCCTCCGGCAGCACACTGTCGGTGGGCTCGTTGGTGCTGGGTGGCAACTCGAACCTGGATGTCGGCCTCGGCACCCCGGTGCTGGGTGGCGGCACAGGCCTGCTGAATGTCGGCGGCGACCTGACCCTGGACGGTAACCTCAATGTCACCGATATCGGCGGCTTTGGCAGCGGCGTCTACAACCTCATCAACTACACCGGGGCCTTGACCGATAACGGCCTGGCGCTCGGCACACTGCCAGGCAGCGTGGTGCCGGGCGACCTGCAAGTGCAGACCGCGATCACCAGCAAGGTCAACCTGCTGGTGACTGCACCCAACACCACCGTGCAGTTCTGGGATGGCAACAGCCTGATCGGCAACGGTGCGATTGACGGCGGCAACGGCACCTGGAACGCCGGCAATACCAACTGGACCAATGTCGACGGCACCCTCAACCAAGGCTGGGTCAACAGCTTCGCGGTGTTCCAAGGCGCGGCGGGCAACGTGACGGTGGACGGCACGCAAAACATCACCGGCATGCAGTTCGTCACTGATGGCTACACCCTGGGCTCCGGCACGGCGGGCGTGCTCAACCTGGTCAATGGCGGCACCGGCAACACCGCGGTGCGCGTCGACCCCAATGCCACCGCGACCCTGGGCGTGACCCTCAACGGCGCTGGCACCCTGGCCAAGCTCGACAGCGGCACCCTGGTACTCAACGGCAATAATGGCTACACCGGCGGTACCGCGCTGAATGGCGGCACCCTGGTGGTGGGCAACAACAGTGCCCTCGGCACAGGCGCTCTGACGGCGGCCGGCGGCACCACCCTGGACAGCAACGCGGCGGTCAGCCTGGCCAATGCGGCTGTACTCAACGGTGCCTTGGCGGTGGCAGGCAGCAACGCGCTGACCCTGGACGGGGTTATCAGCGGCAGCGGCAGCCTGGTGAAAAACGGTACGGCAGCGCTGACGCTCAATGGCGTCAACAGCTACAGCGGCGGCACTGGCCTGAACGCCGGTCAATTGATCCTTGGCAATAATGCTGCCCTGGGCAGTGGTGCCTTGACGGTCGGCGGAGCGGCGCAACTGGATGGCAGCACCGACCTGCAACTGGCCAATACCCTCAACCTGGGTGGCCCGCTGACCCTGGCCGGCAGCCACGACCTGGCCCTCAACGGCGTGGTCAGCGGCAGCGGCGGCCTGGTGAAAAATGGCAACGGCGACTTGTTGCTGACCGCGGCCAACACCTACAGCGGCGGTACCACGCTCAACGGCGGCAGCACCACGGGCAACACCGCCAGCCTGCAAGGCGCTATCGCCAACAATGCGGCGTTGACCTTTGAGCAAGCCACCGACGGCACCTACACCGGCAACCTCACCGGTACCGGCGTGTTGAATAAAACCGGTACCGGTGCGTTGCTGCTCAGCGGCACTAACACCTTCACCGGCAACACCAACGTCAACACCGGCAGCCTGCTGGTCAACGGCACCTTGAACAGCGCCGCGGTACAAGTCGCCAGCGGCGCGACCCTCGGTGGCAGCGGCACCCTGGGCGGTGCGGTGAACATGGCAGACGGCTCGGTGCTCCAGGCCGGCGCCGCGACGCCGCTGTCGGTGGGTTCGCTGGCCTTGTCATCGGGCACCACGCTGGACTTCGCCCTCGGCGCACCGGGTGCCTCCAGTACGGCGGTGAACGTGGCGGGCAACCTGACCCTGGACGGCACCCTCAACGTTAGCGATACGGGCGGCTTCGGCGTCGGCGTGTACCAACTGTTCCGCTACGGCGGCAGCTTGACCGATAACGGCCTCACCTTTGGCACCTTGCCGGTGGCCCTGGGCAACCTGAGCCTGCAGACGGCGCTGGCCAACCAGCTCAACCTGGTGGTGCAAACCGCGCCAGGCCAGATCCAGTTCTGGAACGGCGGCACCACCAATCCCGATGGCACCATTACAGGTGGCAGTGGCACCTGGGGCCCGGGCACCAACTGGACCGACCCGACCGGCACCCAGGGGCAGGCGTCCACCAACCAGTTCGCGGTATTTGGCGGGCAGGGCGGCACCGTGACCGTGGTCGGCAACCAAGGCTTCACCGGCCTGCAAGTGCTGGACGCCGGCTACGTGCTGACGGCCGGCGAAGGCGGCAGCTTGAGCCCGACCAACGCGGCGGATGGCAGCCTGGCGGCGGTGCGAGTCAATTCCGGCGTGACTGCCCAGATTGATGCACCGCTGGTGGGAACCGGCGGCATCAACAAACTGGATGCCGGTACCTTGCTGCTGACTGGCGCGAATACCTACACCGGCGGCACCACCGTCAGTGGCGGTACGCTGGCGGGCACCACCACCAGCCTGCGTGGCAGGATCCTCAACAACGCGCGGTTGTTGTTTGCCCAACGCACCAATGGCCAATTCAGCGGCACCTTGAGCGGCACTGGTGCGCTGATCAAGCAAGGCGCAGGCGCGCTGTTGCTGACCGGCAACCAGCCGTTCAGCGGCACCGTGGCGGTGGAAGAGGGCGTGTTGCAAGTGGGCAACGCGGCCAACCCAGGCGCCGTGCTCGGTGGCCAAGTCACCGTGGCCAACGGTGCGGGGCTGACCGGTAACGGCAGTGTCGGTTCGCTGGTCAACAACGGCTCGGTGACGCCCGACAGCGGCAAGCTGACCGTGGCCGGCAACTTCACCAACGCCAGTACCGGTGCGCTGAACCTGGTGATCACCCCATCCACCACCGGTTCCCTGGCCGTGGGCGGCACCGCCAACCTGGGCGGCACCTTGAATGTGATCAACCTTGCACCCTATGCCGGCGCCACCACCTATACGCTGCTGACCGCGGGCGCAGTCAACGGTACCTTTGCCACCACTAATCTAGAGAACCTGGCTTTCCTTAATACCGCATTGAACTACAGCCCAACCCAACTGGCCCTGGCGGTCAGCCGCAACAACGTCAGTTACGCCAGCGTGGCGGCCACCGGTAACCAGCGCGGCGTGGCGGCGGCGTTGGGCACAGGCACCGCAGTCGGTGGCGCAGCGGTGCAAAACGCACTGCTTAATGGAGATGTGGCAGCGGCACGTGCAGCCTTCGACAGCTTGTCCGGCGAAATCCACGCCAGCACCGCCAGCGCCATGCTTGAAGATTCGCGTTACGTGCGTGACGCGGTCAACGAGCGTCTGCGCCAACCCGGTTGCTACCGCGAGGACGACCCGCGCAATGCCCTGGCACCTAGCGAGAACCACCTGAGCAGCGCCGGTTGCCATGGCGAGATGGTCGGTTGGATGCGCGTGCTCGGCACCTGGGGCCATATGGGCGGTGACAGCAACAGCGCCAAGCTGGACCGCAACCTCAGCGGCTTCCTGCTCGGCACCGACAAGCAAGTGGACGACGCCTGGCGCGTGGGCGTGGCCGCCGGCTATACCCGCAGCGACCTGGACGCCAAGCGCCGCAGTTCCAGCGCCGATGTGGACAGCTACCACCTGATGGCCTACACCGCCTACCAGCAGGAAGCCTTCGCCGCACGCATGGGCGTGGCGTACAGCTGGCATGACGTCGAAAGCAAACGCAACGTGGCCGTCGGTGGCGAGGGCCAACGCCTCAAAGCCGATTACAAGGCACGCAGTGCGCAGGTGTTCGGTGAAGTCGGCTACACCATCCAAACCCCTAGCGTGGCCCTGGAACCGTTCGCCGGCCTGGCCTACGTCAACTACGACAGCGACACCATCAAGGAAAAAGGCGGTTCGGCAGCCCTGCGTGGCGATGCCGACCAGGACATCACCTACTCGACCTTGGGCGTGCGCATTGGCCAGACCATCACCCTGGGCAACGGCTCGAAAATCACCCCGCGGGGCAGCATCGGCTGGCGCCATGCCTTCGGTGATACCAAGCCCGACGCCGACCTGAGCTTTATCAATGGCGGTGGCTCGTTCAGTACCCAAGGCGTGCCGATTGCCAAGGACAGCGCAGTGGTGGAAGCGGGGCTGGATTACCAGATCAGCCAGAACGGCAGACTGGGCCTGGGCTATTCGGGCCAACTCTCGCGTAACGACAAGGACCACGCAGTGACCGTGAGTTTCTCCCTCGGTTTTTGATCACGGCCGAGTTTTTTGAACCGCCCGAAAGGGCGGTTTTTTTTGGAGGATTTTTTGAAGAAGTACGTTGGTTCATGAAAGCAGGGCATTTATTGCTCACCGGGCAGCCTGAAGGATGTGAATACAATTTCTTCCGGAACACGGCTGGCGACCAACCGACGTCGGCCTAAAGTTATGCACTTGAGTTTATATTCCTTGGGTGGCATATTTGCATGGTCTGGGACGTTGAATACACGGATGAATTCGAAGAGTGGTGGGATGGCTTGGATGCAAAGGAGCAATCGTCGGTGGCTGCCAGTGTTGATTTGCTGGGGCTGTTCGGGCCTGGGCTGCGCTTTCCCCATAGCAGCGATATCAAGGGTGCTCGGCACGGCAACCTGCGAGAGTTGCGGGTACAGCATGCAGGGCGACCTTACAGGGTGTTGTATGCCTTCGATTTTCGGCGCTGTGCAGTGTTGCTGATAGGTGGCGATAAAACCGCACAGCACCGTTGGTACCACGAGTACGTACCCTTGGCAGAGAAGCTGTACGACGTACATTTAGACTCATTGCGTAAAGAGGGCCGTGACCATGGCTAAGAAATTCGCGGAACTGAAAGCTCGCATGACACCTGAGGCGCGCGCCGATGCCGAGCAGATATTTCAGCAACACTTGAAAGAAATGCCGCTGCATGAGTTGCGCAAAGCCCAGCAACTGAGCCAGGCAAGCCTGGCAAAGGCATTGAATATCAACCAGGCAGCGGTTTCGAAGATGGAGCGTCGTACTGATATGTACATCAGCACGTTGCGTGACTACATACGTGCGATGGGGGGCGAGCTGGAAATCATCGCCACTTTTCCGGATGGCCAGGTCAAAATTGACAACTTTGCCTGTTGAAGTAGCTGGGCTCTTCGCCAGATTCAGGCTATTCCCATTGTCCTGAGCGTGGCGAACGCTGGTCAGGATTCACCTTCCTTGTCGGCTCTGTTTGTTACTATCGCCATCCCTTGCCGCCAGGAGTCACCGCCCCATGCAACACCAGTGGGATGAAATGCACCGCACCCGCAAACCCACGTTCGTCTTGTGTGGCGAGCCCCAGGGGGATGTGCTCAATCTCTATGTTCACGGTTATTCGGCCTTCTTCAACCGTCAGCAACTGGGCAGTTTCAAGGAGCAACTGGCCGGTATCGAAGGGTCGACCAACCTGATGTTGTTCTGGCCGGCGGGGCATTTTCTGGAAAACCTGTTCGCACCGTTCAAGGACGTGCTCGCCTCGCTGCTCGGCGGTGGCGGCCTGGGCGCGGCGACGGTGGGCGTGGGCAAGGCCATTGCCTATTTTCTCGACCATTACAAAAGTGTCGAGGCACGGGTCGATGAAGTGGCCAAGACGTTATTGCCAGAGCTGGCCGGCTACCTGCACGACCAGTCGCTGCCGGTACGGCGCATCAACCTGATCGGCCACTCCCTGGGCGCGCGTATCCTGGTCAAGAGCTTGCTGGCCAGCCCCGAGATCGCTCGCGAACTGCCGCTCGATAACCTGTTGTTGATGGGCGGGGCGATTTGTACATCGAGCCCCTGGGATGATGTGTCGGCGCCGCTCAAGGGGCGGTTGATCAACTGCCACTCCAGCAAGGACTGGGCGCTGGCCATGAAACCCGACACCGAGCGTTGCATTGGCCGCTATGCGATTGACGTAACGCCCGCGCTCAAGGCCAAGGTCACCAATGTGCACCTGGCCAGCTTCGATCATGCCGCCTATTGGCCGCAGTTGAAGACGGTGGTGCAGTACACCGATTTGCTGCAGGAGCGGCGCGGGATGATCCGTGTGGACTCGCGCAGCAGTGAAGTGCGTTTTGCCGAAGCGGACGTGGACCTGTACCCGGCATTGGTGCAAGCGCGGCCGGAGGAGCTGAAGTTTCTTGCCGAACTGATGGCGCAAAAGCGCAGTGCCGCGATTGATGCCAGTGTGCGCGAGCCGTTGAAACTGGCCATCGAATTGCAGCGCATGGGCGGTGATAGCTTTATGAACCTGGCCCGTGGCCATGGCGTGGGCTATCGCCAGATTGCCGAAGATGTGGCGCAACGCCTGGGTATCAAGTTCGACCAGCCACTTGAGCACGTGGCGCTGGCAGAGATCGAAGGGCAGGTCGCAGAAACACTGATCGAGCAGTACAAGGACAAACTCAGTCGCGCTGATCGCCAGGCGTTCGAGGCCGAACTCAAGGCGGCTGCACAAAAAGAGCAGGGGCTGTTCAACCGTTTCGATCTGGGGCGTTCGGCCACCACCGCCTTGAGCGGCACGGCGTTGGCCGGGCTGACCGGGTTTATCCTGCGGCGCGGTGCGGCCACGGCGATTCCGGTGGTGGGCCAGGCGCTGGCTGCGGCGATGTTGCTGGTCAGCGGCGTGCGAGCGTTTTCCGGCCCGGCGTATTCGATCACCACCCTGGCGGTACTGGTGATCGGCGTGATTCGCCAGCGCATGGAGCGCGAGGCCCTTAACCAGGAACTGGAACTGGTGGTGCAAGTGGTGGAAGCGTTTGAACTGCCGCGAGACACGGTGATGCGCACGGTCGCGTCCGACTGATAAGCTGCTGCCCAAGTCTTGTGTATTTGCCTGGAATACCGCGTGAAATTCAGCCTGCCGAAAATCGCTACCGCCCCGTTCTGCCCGCCGGAAGTGGCCGGCTCTGTCGCTGTTGATCCCAAGGCCTCGTTTTTTAAACGGGTGCTGATGTTCGCTGGCCCCGGCCTGTTGATCTCAATCGGCTACATGGACCCCGGCAACTGGGCAACGGCCATTGAAGCCGGTTCACGCTACGGCTACAGCCTGTTGTTTGTGGTGCTGCTGGCTAGCCTGGCGGGGATGGCGGTGCAGTGCCTGTGTTCACGGCTGGGTATCGCCACTGGCAAGGACCTGGCGCAACTGTGCCGTGAGCGCTACAGCCAGCGCTCTGCTCGTACCCAATGGGTGTTGGCGGAAATCTCCATCATCGCCACAGACCTTGCCGAAGTGCTCGGCTGCGCCCTGGCGTTTCACCTGTTGCTGGGCGTGTCGCTGACCACCGGCATTGTCATCACTGCTTTCGATACGCTGTTGATCCTGGCCCTGCAAAATCGTGGTTTTCGCCGCCTGGAAGCGATCATGCTGGCGCTGGTCGCCACCATCGGCGTGTGCTTTTTCATCGAACTGGTGCTGATCAAACCCTACTGGCCCGACGTGCTCAGTGGCTTCACTCCGTCACTGTCGGCTATCAGCGATGCGGCGCCGTTGTACTTGGCCATCGGTATTCTCGGCGCGACGGTCATGCCTCATAACCTCTACCTGCACACCTCCATCGTGCAGACCCGCCTGATCGGCAAGGACCTGGCGAGCAAACAGGACGCGGTCAAGCTGGCGCGTATCGACACCATCGGCTCCCTGGCCTTGGCGCTGTTGGTCAACGCCGCCATCCTGGTGCTGGCGGCTGCAGCCTTCTACAAGACCGGCCATACCGATGTGGTGGAGATCCAGGACGCCTATCACCTGCTCGATCCCTTGGTCGGCGGTGCTTTCGCCAGCATTCTGTTCGGTATCGCCTTGCTGGCTTCGGGCCAGAGTTCGACCTTTACCGGCACCATTGCCGGCCAAGTGATCATGGAGGGTTACCTCAACCTGCGCATACCCTGCTGGCAGCGCCGCCTGATTACCCGTGGGCTGGCGTTGATCCCGGCGTTTCTAGGCGTATGGCTGATGGGCGATGATGCCATCGGCAAGCTGCTGATTCTCAGCCAGGTGGTCCTGAGCCTGCAGTTGCCCTTTGCGCTGTACCCGCTGATCCGCATGACTGGCGACAAGCAATTGATGGGGCCATTCGTCAACCGGCTACCCACGCGGCTGCTGGCGTGGTTTTTGTTCGCGGTGATCAGTGGGGCGAATGCGTGGTTGATCGGGCAGTGGTTGTTCTGAGCTAGGGTTGAGTCATGTGCTCGTTTTCTCAACACCGCCTTCGAACAGTTTGCGCTCCATCAGGGGGCGGTCACACTCACCGATCCCAATACGGCACCGTCCCAAAACACTCCACGAAATAGTCGATCACCGTGCGCACCTTCAATGAGAGCCTGCGGCTGCCCGGCCACAACGCGGCGATCTGTTGGGGCTCCAGGGTTGTCGCGACCTCATACTCACTCAGCACCGCCTGCAAGGTGCCGGCGCGCAGGCTTTCGCCAATCAGCCAGGAAGGAAACACCACCAGGCCCAGGCCCTGTTCGGCGGCGTGGGTGAGGGTGTCGGCGTGGTTGCCGGTGATGGGGCCGCTGACGCTATAGGGGGTCCAATCGCCCTGGCCGCGGCGGAAGAACCAGCGCTGCTGACCGGTGATGCCTTTGTAGGCCAGGCAGTGGTGGTGGGCCAATTCGTCGGGGTGGCGCGGCGTGCCATGCTGGGCCAGGTAGGCGGGGCTGGCGGCGATGCGAAAGCGTTGCGGCGCGAAGATGCGCGCCTGCATGCCCGAGTCATTGAGCACGCCGATACGAAACAGCAGGTCGGTGCCGTCTTGCAGCGGGTCGACGAAGGTGTCGGTCTGCTGGATATCCAGTTGCAGCTTCGGGTAACGCCGGCACAGCCCTCCCAGCCAGGGTGAAAGGTGACGCTGGCCGAACGCCATGGGCGCGTTGATGCGCACCAGGCCGCTGGGTTCGCTGTCTTGCTCCTGCAGGGCCTGGTTCGCGGTCTCCAGTTGCTCCAGTAGCAAGCGTGCGTGACGGCCCAGCAAGCGGCCGGCTTCGGTGGGGCTGACGGCACGCGTATGACGGTAGAGCAATTGCTGGCCGACGGCCTGTTCCATCAGTTGAATCTGCCGCGAAATGGAGGAGGGCGCCAGGCTTTCGCGGCGGGCCACTTCGGAAAAGCTGCCCTGGTCCAGCACGGCCACAAACAGGCGTAGCGCCTTGAAACTCAGTTCATTCAAGCCCTGCATCATTTCTCCAGGCTGTGCGTTTTGCGCAAAGGTGTTGTCCGCATATTCCCATTTATCGCACAGCACGGCCACCGGATAATGCGCGCCATGTTTTTCCCTTCTTGAGATACACGGGTGATGTATGCAGGCACGTTCTACCGAAGGCCTGGCGCAGGCCAGGCCGAGCAATAACCTTTTACGGCTGCTGCTGTTGCCGTTGGTAATTCTGGCGGGCATGGGCCTGTCGGTGGAGGCCGGGTTGCTCGGGCCATTGGGCGCGCAGGTCGGGCATTTGTGGGCGACGTTGAGCATCTTTGGTGTTGGCACGGCGATTCTGTTTTTACTGCTGCTGTTCAGCGGCCCGCAAAAGGGTCCAGCATTCACGCAGCTGCCGCGCTGGCAGCTGATCGGCGGGTTTCTGGGGCCGATGTACGTGGTGGTATTGACCCTGGCTACACCGCACATCGGCATCGCGATGACCATGATCGCGATCCTCTCGGGCCAGGTGGGCAAGAGTGTGTTGATCGACCACTTCGGCTGGTTCGGCACGGCGCGCAAACGGGTCAATGGCGACCGCTGGATCGCGTTGGCGTTGATTGTGGCGGCTCTGGTTCTGATTGCACGAGGCTAAGGCGATGAATCTGTTTATGTTGTTGGTGGTGGTGATTGCAGCGGGGGCGGTGCTGAGTGTGCAGGCCGCTATCAATGGGCGTCTGGGCCAGACGGTGGGGGTATTGCGCAGCAGTCTGTTGACCTTCGCGGTGGGCGCGCTGACCACGGCGCTGTTGATATTTTTCTTCGAACCGGCCCAGGCCGTCAGCCTGCTGGAGGTGCCAAAGTGGCAATTGACCGGTGCCCTGTTTGGCGTGGTGTACATGATGGTGATGGTCGGCGCGGTGCCTGTGGTCGGCACAGCCGTCGCCACGGTGGCGGTGATTGTCGGGCAACTGGGCATGGGCATGCTGATCGACAACTTTGGCTGGCTGGGCAACCCGGCAATCGAGCTGTCGGGCAGCCGTATCCTCGCCATGCTATTGCTTGCCCTGGCGTTGGTGTTCATGTACCGCAGTAATAGCCGCCGGGCCGACTGACGGCGCTGAACCATGCTTGCTTGCCCAGGGTCACTGCTTAAGGTGCGGCGCTCGCCGCACCGGACGACCATGAAAAAGGAGTCTGACCATGCCAGATCAAACCTGTGCTTGCCCTCACTGCAAATGTGTACTGGGCGCTGACGCAATAATGAAAGACGGCAAGGGCTATTGCTGCCAGGGCTGTGCCGAGCACCATGCTCATGGTGAACCCTGCGCGGCGGCGACGGGTTGCGAATGCGCCAAGTCAGCCCACGGTTGACAGGATTGACCTGCAGGCCCGGGCACCCGGTGCCTGCAGGATGAGTAAAAACAGTTCGTTTGCAGGCGACCAGTCTTTACCATGGTCTCCCGACCCGATTGATGTGTACCCGCCATGGCCCTGGCCGCGCCCCCCGACCTCAGTGATCACGCCGTTCCCGTGCAGCCGTTGGCGCGTACCTACCCGCGTGGGTTGTACGTAGAGCCGCACAGCCACGATTGGGGCCAGTTGCTCTACGCCATGAGCGGAGTGATGTGGGTCGAGACGCCCCGCGAAGCCCTGGTAGTGCCGCCCCAGCGCGCGGTGTGGTTGCCGCCGGGGGTGGAGCACGGGATCCGCGTGGTCTCCGATTTGCAGATGCGTAATATCTACCTGCGCCCGGCGTTGGCGGCGACGCTGGACAGCCAGGTGCAGGTCATCGAAGTGGGCCGCCTGTTGCGGGAGTTGATCGTGACCTTGGTAGAGCAGGGTGATCACGGTGATGCGGTTTACTATGACGCTGTGGTGGGCCTGGCCCTGTTGGAGTTGCAACGCGCACGTCGCTCGCCTATTCGCATCGCCATGCCGATAGCGGCGGATCGTCGGCTGATCAATGCGTGCCAGGCGGTCATGGCGTCGCCCTCCCTGGACATCCCGTTCGAGCAGCACGCCGAGGCGGCGGGCGCCAGTGTGCGCACCCTTGCGCGGTTGTTCCAGCAGCACCTGGGCATGGGGTTTGCCCAGTGGCGCCGTCAGGTGCAGTTGGCTACGGCGGCGGCGGAGTTGATCCAGGGCCAGTCGGTGAACGGCATAGCGCGTACCCTGGGCTATTCGCCCAGCAGCTTCAGCGACATGTTCCGACGTGAACTGGGAGTGTCACCGTCGCAGTACAGGGGATGGCCGAAATCCTGAAGCACTTGGCCGATACCCACGGTAGACGCGCCCTAGACTGAGCCCATCAATCAACCGGGCGCAGCATTCATGAGCTATTTGATTTCCTTGGCCATCGGCCTGTTTGTCGGCGTGATCTACGGCGCGCTGGACTTCCGCTCGCCTGCACCGCCCGCTATCGCACTGGTCGGCCTGATGGGCATGCTGCTCGGCGAAAAGCTCTGGCCCATGGCGCGGCAGTTGGTCAGTGGTTGGTTGTCCTGATCCCTTTTCCCTTCCACGGATGCCCTCTATGAACGCACTGCAATTTACCGACACCGGCGACCTCGCCCACCTGCGCCTGGTGGAGGTGCCCATGCCGGTACCGTCTGCCGGCGAAGTGCTGGTCAAGGTCAACGCGGCGGGCCTGAACCCCAGCGACGTCAAAAACGTGCTTGGCCGTTTCCCCTACACCACGCTGCCACGCATCCCTGGGCGTGACTTCGCAGGCGTGGTGGTGGAAGGCCCGCAGGCATTGCTCGGCCAGGAGGTTTGGGGCACCGGTCGTGACCTGGGTTTTTTCGCTGACGGTTCCCATGCCCAATACCTGCGCGTGTCAGCCAAGGGCGTGGCGTACAAACCTACGCACTTGAGCTTTGCCCAGGCGGCCAGCCTCGGTGTGCCCTATACCACCGCCTGGGATGCCCTGGAGCGCAGCGGCGTTGGCAAGGGCACGCGCTTGCTGGTGATCGGCGCCAACGGCGCGGTCGGCAGTGCGGCGTTGGCGCTGGCGAAGATACGCGGTGCGCAGGTATTGGCGGCCGTGCGCAAGGCCGATCAGCTCGAGATGTTGCAGGCCCAAGGGCTGGAGGCGATTGCCTTGGGCAAGCCGGAGGAACTGGGCGCGCAAGTGCAGGCCGTGTTCAAGGGCGGCGCCGACGTGATCTTTGACACTACCGGTTTCTGGCTGCCTGCCGCGGTGGCGGGGCTGGCACCGTTCGGCCGCATCGCCATCATCGCCGCACCGGTTGACGGCCATGTGCAGTTACCGGCCCTGGCGCTGTACCGTAAGGGCGGGTCGGTGGTGGGGATCAACTCTTTGCTCTATAGCTGCGAACAATGCGCGGTGATGCTGGAGGCGTTTGGGCGCTTCTTTGATGAAGGCCTGTTGCCGCTGCCTACAGGGTTGCGTGAAGTGGCGTTGGTGGAGGGTGTTCAGTGCTATGTAGAAGTGAACAACGGCAGCCCAGACAAAATCATCTACCTGCCGTGATGGATAGAAATGTGGGAGCGGGCTTGCTGTGGCGAGGGAGCTTGCTCCCGCTCGACAGCGCAGCTGGAGCCGGCTTTTTTGGGGGCGCTACGCACCCCAGCGCAAGCAAGCTTGCTCGCCACAGCAAGCCCGCTCCCACAGTGTTGATCTTTATTCGGTTTCGGGAACGCCTTTTTCCCACGCCGACCAGTTCTTCACGATCGCCTGGACCAACGGGTTGCCCGTGCGATACAGGTTTTCCAGCGCCGGTACAAACCCACCCTGGTCCGCATACTTGAGCAGGTTGTCCACTTCGCTGTAGCCAGGGTAAGGCCGGTCAAAGTCGGAACCTGCGCGCACCACGGCCAGACGCTGGATATCCACCAAGCCTTCGCGGCTGGCGCGCAGCAGCGCTTCGTAGGTGGAGTTGTCTTCCTGTTGGGTGGTGCAGTATTCGCCTTTGTTGTCGGTGAGCAACTTGGTCCAGACTTCGGCACGTTCGCTCAACCGGGTACCGGAAAACCAGGTGTTGCCCGCAAGGGTGTCGCAGCGGGTGACTTGCGGCGGCTGGTTGGCCGGGGCGGCGGGGTAGTGTTTGCGCCAGGCGGCGGACTCTGTGCTTTCTGTCAGCTCCACCTTGTGCGACAAGGCAAATGCCTTGGCTTGCAGTTTGGGGTTGAGCTCAAACACTTCGGTCTTGTAGTCCAACGGTGGTTTTTCGTTGGGGCCCTTGGTGTTGATCCCGATATAGCCCGTCGGCCAGTCCTTGGGTGCATCCCGTGAATCCAGCTCCCACTGCGTGCCGAACTCCACCAGGTAATGAGCCCAGGCGGCGGTGCCAATGGTACCGTGCTTGGGGCTGATACCGGCGATTCCGGCGATCAGGAAGTAACTCTGGCGCAGGTCGAACTTGGGCGACAAGGCCAGGGCCAGGGTAGACGCGGCAGCGTTGGTCTGGCCCATGCCGGTCACCAGCAGGCACACGTCTTGGGTGTTGCAGCGAATCACGGGATATTCGGCGGACAAGCCCGGAACGCGTACCTCTTGTTTAAGTTCGAGGCGGTCGATCCAGGTTTGCGCCTCGGGGGCGAACATGGTGATCAGCATCACCTTGGGTTTGATCGGTGGTGGGTTATCCGCCAGCACCACGTGAGGCAATAGGGCCAGGCCGACGGCCAGCGAGACACGGGTCAATGCGTTCATCTACAGCTCCTTGATCAGAATTGATAGCCCACGCCAGCGTAGTAACCCCAGCCGTCTGAGCGTGCGCGGAAGTTGCCTTCGCCGAAATTCAACTCGCTGCCATCCTCCCAGTTGCCGCCGTTGTGAAAGTAACGGCCGACCAGGGTAAAGCGCAGGTGGGTAAACGAGTACAGCAATACGTTGGTAGCCACCAGGGAGTTGGCGGTGCGCGCCGGGTTGTCCTTGTGCAGGTCCGAGCCGAAATCGTAGTTGGTGAAACCGATGTAGGTCAGCGAGGCGCCGTTGTCGAACTTGCCGATGGGCACGATGTACTTCATCTGCGCTCGGTAGCCGTCCCAGGAATACTCATTGCTGGCGCCGTAGTTTTCCCACTGGTAGCGCCCGTAGAAATTGGCCGACAGGTTGACTCGCGAGTGGGTGTCGATATCGGTGCCCAGGCCGCTGTACAGAGTGTTGGCGCGGTTTTCCTTGCGGCTGCCGTGGTCATAGATCCAGTCAAAGGCCACATACCATTCCTTGAAGGGGCCAATTGCCAGGCTGCGTCCTGCGAGGTAGTCGATGGAGATCCGCGGTTCATGCTCCATGAACACCGGCGAGCCATGGTCCCACACACCTTTGTCATTACTGTTACCAATGGTGAGGATCTTCGGTACATCGATATAGCCGTACAACTCAAAGGGGCCCTTGCGCCCGAAGTACTCGTATTCCAGGTAGACGTCATCTTGAGGCTTGGGGCCGAAACTGATGTCTTTGCTGCCAATCAGTGTGAGGTCCTGGTTAAACCACTCGGACAGATACACGCCTTTTTTCGCCGGGGGGGTGGCTTCAGGGCTGAGGTTTTCGCCCTGTGCTGAGTCATCCACGGGCTTTTCCTGCGCCAAAATGGGTGCACTGAGTACTCCCGTAACGGCAGCCAGTAGCAACGAAACGCCAAGACCAGCACGAGGCTTTGAGGTGGGGTGCATTGAAAGTCCTTATTCTTACGCGGTTTAAACCCGATTCGACGGGGAGGAGTGAACTTGGCGGTCAAGTTCGTTCCGCAAACGTTTGCACAGGTTGTACCAACTTGGGTCAATGGCTTGAACTGTTTAGAAAAAAGAGCAATTAGCCGACGCTTTGGTCAGGAAAGCAGTGGGAGTGTTGTCATCGCGCAGAGGCGATGGGGCTGAACATCGGCAATGCGGCCTGCCGCCGGTACTCACTCGGCGTCTGGTGCATTTCGATCCGAAAGTGGCGATTGAAATTCGACAGGTTGGCGTAGCCCACCTCAAAGCAGATGTCCGCCACTGACATTTGGCTGTGCAACAGCAAGCGGCAGGCACGCTGCACGCGGAACTTGCGCATCAGGTCGATAAAGCCGTGGCCGGTGTTGCGTTTGAAAAACCGCGAAAAGCCGGGTTCGCTCATGTCCAGTTGCCGGGCAATGTCCGACAGGCGTACATCGCCGGTCAGTTCCCGCATCAGGTAGTCAAGCGCCTTGTTGATACGTTCGGCGCTGCGCGCATCCAGGGTCGGTGCATAGCACGGGCTGGCCAGGGTATTGGCCTGTGCAGGCGGTGCGTTCTTCAGGGTGTCGAGCAATTGCAGGAACAGGGCCAGGCGTTGCAGCCCCTGGGCGCAGCCGATGGCCTCCATCAGCCGTGTCGCGCTCGTTGCGGTCTCGCCGGTGAATTCGATGCCCCGTCGCGCCCGTGCAAACAGTGACTGTAAATCACCGAGCTCAGGCAGGGTGGTGCGCAGAGCGAGCAGGGCGGCGCCGTCGAATTGCAGCACCACATCACGCCCGTGCAGGTATTCGCCCGGGGCCAGGTCACCGATCCAGTCGTGGGGCAGGCCAGGGCCGATCAGTGCGACATGCCCGGCGCTGAATGCACCGATATAGTCGCCCGCCACCAGCTTGCCGCTGCCTTGGCGGATCAGGTGGATTTCGAATTCAGGGTGGTGGTTCCAGCGTGCCAGTTCATAGGGATAGTCATGTTCGAACCAGCGAAAACCATGTTCCGGTTCGGTCAGGATCACCTCAAGCTCGGCAGGGCGATGCTCGAACAGGGTGGCGGGGCTGACGGGCATGGTGCTGCCTCTTGTGGCGGTGCAATTTTCCCAAAATACCCGCACTGGCAATCGCTGCGCTAGCCCTGGTTTCGCCTGAGGCTGATACTTTTTTGATCCTGTGCCTCAGGTTAAAAAAGTATCAGCCGCGCATTCGCCAGCCGTTTGTGAGGCGGCAGGCCAAGCTGCTGTAATCGAGGCTCAACAACAAAGGTCGGCAAGCTGTTCTAGGCGGTGCTCACCGGCTACCGGCAATAACCTTTACAGGATCACCCATGAAACGACTCGAAGGTAAAAGCGCGCTGATCACCGGATCAGCGCGGGGCATTGGCCGTGCGTTCGCCCAGGCGTACATCGCTGAAGGCGCCACCGTGGCCATCGCCGACATCAACCTGCAGCAGGCCCAGGCCACCGCCGTCGAACTGGGGCCCCAGGCTTACGCCGTGGCGATGGATGTCACCGACCAAGCCTCCATCGACGCGGCGATCGCCACAGTGGTGAGCCACGCCGGCAAGCTCGATATCCTGATCAACAACGCCGCCCTGTTCGACCTGGCGCCCATCGTCGACATCACCCGCGACAGCTTTGAACGACTGTTCTCGATCAACGTCGCCGGCACCCTGTTCACCCTGCAGGCCGCAGCCCGACAGATGATCAACCAGGGGCATGGCGGCAAGATCATCAACATGGCCAGCCAGGCCGGGCGGCGGGGCGAGCCGTTGGTGGCGGTCTATTGCGCGACCAAGGCGGCGGTGATCAGCCTGACGCAATCGGCGGGCTTGAATCTCATCAAGCAGGGCATCAACGTCAATGCTATCGCCCCTGGTGTGGTGGACGGCGAGCATTGGGATGGGGTGGATGCGCTGTTCGCCAGGCATGAAGGGCTGGCGCCTGGCGAGAAGAAAAAACGCGTAGGGGATGAGGTGCCGTTTGGGCGGATGGGCACGGCTGAAGACCTGACTGGCATGGCGATCTTCCTGGCGTCGACGGAGGCCGACTATGTGGTGGCTCAGACCTATAACGTCGATGGCGGCAATTGGATGAACTAGCGTTTGATGCTGACCCAACTGTGGGAGCTGGCTTGCCTGCGATAGCGTTGGTGGATTCACTCCCGTCATCGCAGGCGAACCAGCTCCCACCTTTGAACTTCAGCGTTCTTGAAAATAGGGTAAGTCAGCAACGCATCGATCCCCGCAGTAAACTGTCCCATACTTCAAGATTTCTACGCTCGCCCGGAGGCGGTCGTACGTGCAGACCACCCGAGAACGACCATGAGCCTTTCGAAAGCCGCCATCGCTTCATTCGACGTCGACGCTCAGAAGAGCTTCACGCCTTTGTGCCCCAACGAGTTGCCAGTGGCCGGTGGCGACGGCATTGGTGCCGAACTCAATTACATGGCCAGCCTTGCCGGCCACCGCATCGGCAGCAAGGACGCCCACACCCCCCACGCACCCTGGGTCGTCGCGCAGCACAGCGAGATGCTGCAACCCACCGGCCTGGCCCATGCCGATGTGACCTGGGTCAGCCACTGCGTGCCGGGCACCGAAGGGTTCACCCTGCTCGATGAGTTGCCCGCGCCCTATGACTACGACTACTTCATCTGGAAAGGTGTCGAGCCCGACCTGCACCCCTACGGCGCCTGTTACCACGACCTGCACGACAAACTGTCCACCGGCGTCATCGAGTACCTCAAGGCCCACGGCGTGGCCCGCGTGATTGTGGGCGGGCTGGCGCTGGACTATTGCGTCAAGACCACTGCGTTGCAGTTGCTCAAAGCCGGATTGCAAGTGGTCCTGCATTTGCCGGCGTGCCGAGGCATCAGCGAGGAGGGCGGTGTACAGGCTGTCGACGAATTGCTCAAGGCTGGTGCACACATCAGTCGCACCCGCGAAGAACTGGCCCTGATTGCGCAGGGCTAAGCCTCAACGCTCAATCGACCGACTCCACCGCGCATTCCACTGCGGCCGTGCCTGGTTGATCTGGTCCCAATCAATCGAAATGGCCGTTTGCAGATAACCCTGCATAGCCTCTACCCGCGCACGGGTTTTGTCGGTGGTGGGGGTGGTCGGGTTCGACGGGATCTGGTCACCTTCTTCCAACGCTGGCGCCTGGGCCTCGGCGGTCAGCAAGAATGCTGCGAGCTTTTGCGCCAGTTCCGGCTGGTCATTGCGGGCGATCACGCATTCGGCCACGTTGAGCACCACCGCACCTTCTTTGGGCTGCGCGTACTCCATCGGTATGCCGAGCAGCTTTTGCGTGGCAACCTGGGTCGGGGTCAGGGGGAAGATCGCGGCCTCGTCGGTTTGCACCATCTCGGAGATCTTCGCGGAGCTGGCGATGTATTCCAGCACGTTGGGGCCCACGGTCGTAGGCCAGGCCTTGAAGCCCGGTTCCACATTGGTTTCATCGCCACCCTGGATGCGGTTGAACATCAGGAAACCATGCAGGCCGAAGGTGGAGGAGGCCAGGGACTGGAACACCACTTTGTCCTTGAAGCGCGAGTCGGCCAGGTCCATCCATGAGGTGGGCGCGGCCCAGCCCTTGTCTTTGAACATCCTGGCGTTGTAGCCCAGGCCGGTGACGCCCAGGGTCACGGCCACGGCTTCGTCCTTGATTCGGGCCTTGGCCGGGATCTGTTCCAGTGGCGGGCTCGGCGCGAGCTTGTCGCACAGGCCCATGGAGATGGCGCGGTACATGATGCCGTCGTCGAGGAACATCACATGCATCTGCGGGTTGGCCTGGTTGGCCTGGACCTTGGCAAGGATGTCCGAGGAGGTGCCGGGTACGATCACGACCTTGACGTTATTGGCCTTTTCGAAGGCGGGCAGCACCTTGTCGGCGTACACCCGTTCCATGGTGCCGCCGTTCATGCCCAGGTACAGCGTGGGGGTGGCATGGGCCGTGCCGGCGAGCAAGGCGAGGGACAAGCAGGACAACGCGAGACGTGATTGCATGGGGTTTTTCCTCTCAGGCTTGAAAACGACGGATGGAAAACGCTTCGATGGGCTGGCGGCTGGCGCCGTCGCAGACGATCTCTGCCAGGGCTTCACCGACGGCGGGGCCGAGCTGGAACCCGGCGCCGGCAAAGCCGAAGCCGTGGAGCAGGCCGGATTGGGTACTGCTGGGGCCGATCACCGGTTCGTGGTCGGGCAGGTAACCTTCGGTGCCACTCCAGGTGCGAATGGCCTGGGCTCCCTGGAGAAACGGGTAGAGTTCGCCGGCATTGCGCAGGATCTCCAGCACCGCCGCTTGGCCCGGCCGGGCCTGCTGTGGGCCCAGGGCAAAGCCGCGCCCGCCGCCGAGGATGCAATTGCCACGGGCGACTTGCCGGGCATAGATGCCGCCGCCCTCGACGCCGGTGCTGACGGTCATCACTCCCGGCAGTGGCTCTGTGACCAGCATCGCCGGGTGCGCCGAGATGATTGGCACCGGCTCGCCCAATTGCGCGGCGACCTTGCCGGCCCAGGCGCCGGCGCAGTTGAGCAGCCAGGGCGCTTGCAAGTGCAGGCCGTTGGCGCAGTGCACCTGGAACAGCCGGCTGTCGTGCTCGATGCGGATCACCTCGGCTTGCTCGTACACCGCAGCACCGTGGCGCTGGGCGGCACGGGCAAAGGCTGGGGACACCAGTCGCGGGTTGGCATGCCCGTCATCCGGGCACAACGAGGCGCCCAATGCCACGTCGCCCACCCAGGGAAAACGCTTGCGCAACTCGCTGCGGTCCAACAGCTGCAAGCCCAGGCCAAAACCTCGGGTCTGATCGGCGTAGGCTTGCAGGGCGGAAAAATCCCCGGGGCTGCGCGCCAGCTTCAAATGCCCGGAGCGCACGTATTCACCCTCAATACCAATCAAACCCGGCAGGTCGGCCCACAGTTGGTGAGCGCGCTGCGACAGCGGTAACTGATGCAAGGGGCGCCCCTGGCGCCGCACGCCGCCGTAATTGACGCCGCTTGATTGCGAGCCACAAAAATCCCGTTCTACCAGCGCCACCCGCTGGCCTTTTTGCGCGAGCACCAAGGCCGCCGAAGCCCCGACGATGCCACCCCCCAAGACGATGACGTCGATCATGGCTGTACCCGCACGCCAAACGGCAGCGGCTTGATCGGCGCCTGGCCACGCAAGCGCCCGATCTGTGGGAGGTCGCGGCCGCTGCGCTCTGCCACGATTTCCGCCGCCGCCAACCCGCACATCCGTCCCTGGCAGCGGCCCATGCCAACGCGGCAATGGGCTTTGACCCGGTTGATTTCCCAGTGGCCTTCATCTACCACGGCGCGCACCTCGCCGACGCTGACCTCTTCGCAGCGGCACACGACCAGTTCGTCCGGCGCCTGCGCAGCCCAGTGCTCAGGGAAGGGGAACGCGGTTTCCAGGCCCTGGCGAAAGCGCTGGATACGCGCCAACTGCCGCTCCAGTGTGGCCCGGCGGTGCGGGTCGACCGCGACGCCGGTATCTTCCAGCAACGCCAGCGCGGCACATTCGCCGGCCATTTGCGCGGCATCGGCGCCCATGATCCCGGCGCCGTCGCCCGCCAGATACACCGTGTCGACACTGCTGCGCCCAGCGCTGTCGCGTTGCGGCAACCAAGCGCGGTTGAGGCGGCTCCAGGCAAACTCACAGCCGAGCAGATCGGCCAATTGCGTTTCGCTGCGCAGGGCGTGGGCGAAGGCCACCGCATCGCAGGGCAGGGTCTGTTCGCCCCAGCGAATACCACGTACCCGCTGGTCGCCGTCGATCTGCTTGAGCATTGCGCCCTGATGCACGGGAATCCCGTGGGCGGTCAGCCAGGCGCGGTAATACATGCCCTTGGCCAGGGTCGCCGGTTGCCTGAGTAGCGCCGGCAAGGCCCGGTATTGGGCGCTCAGCGGCGCACTGTCGAGCACCGCCAGCACCTTGGCACCGGCCCTTGCGTATTGGTAAGCGACTAAATAGAGCAACGGCCCGGAGCCACAAAACACCACGCGTTCGCCAATCGCGCAACCTTGGTACTTCAAGGCGATTTGCGCCGCGCCCAGGCTGTAGACACCGGGCAATGTCCAGCCCGGCACAGGCAGAATGCGGTCGGTGGCGCCGGTGGCGACTATCACCTGCGCGTATTCGAGGCTGTCGGCGCGTCCGTTATTGAGCATGTCCAGGCGACCGTCCTCGGCATTCCACACCAAGGTATCGGGCCGATAGTCGATCAAGGCTGCCATTTCATCCATGGTGCGGTGCACGGCTTTGGCCTTGCGCGCTTCAAACCCGTAGATCTGCCTGGCGGTGCGTTGAAACCCTGGGGGTTGGCGCCGATAAATCTGCCCGCCACCGCGCGGGCTCTCATCCACCAGGCAAGGTGTAATGCCATGGTCGAGCAACGTGCGCGCCGCGCTGATCCCCGCCGGGCCTGCACCCACAATCACCACCGGCTTCATGGCTGGCGCCCCGGATCGCGGCTGATCGTCTGGCCTTCTTCCAGCAGGGTCGAACAGGCGCGCACCCGCCGCCCATCGGCCAGCCGCACCCAACAATCCTGGCAAGCACCCATCAGGCAAAACCCGGCGCGGCGCTCGGCACTGAAATCGCTGCCGCGCAGGTGCTCGGCACAGGTCAGCATGGCGGTCAGCAGGGTGTCGCCGAGCAATCCCGTGGCGGGTTGGCCGTCGAGGGTGAAGGCCAGGGCAGGGCGTTGGGTTTCGCTCAGTCGCTTGAACAAGGCCATCAGTGTTTCCCCACCAGCACGCGGTCCAGGCCGTAGACCCGGTCGAGCACAATCATGGTCGCTGCCGTCAGTGCGATGACCAGCGCCGAAACGGCGGCCATCATCGGGTCGATGGACTCGGTGGCGTACACATACATGCGCACCGGCAAGGTTTGCGTGGCCGGCGAGCTGACGAAAATCGACAGGGTCACTTCATCGAAACTGTTGATGAATGCCAGCAACCACCCACCGGCCACGCCAGGCAAAATCATTGGCAGGGTGATCTGCCGGAACAGCGTAAAGCGCCCGGCTCCGAGGGATTCGGCGGCCTGCTCGGCACTGCGATCAATGCCGATGGCCGCCGCCAATACCAGGCGCAACACGTAGGGGGTGATGATCACCACGTGCGCAAGCATCAGCCAGGTAAAGCTGCCGTTTACGCCTATCAGCGCAAACAGGCGCAGCATGGCCACCCCCAGCACCAGGTGCGGAATGATGATGGGCGACAGGAACAGCGCGCTGAAGAAATTGCGCCCCGGGAACGAATAGCGACTGATCGCCAGGGCCGCCGGCACCGCAATCAGGGTCGCCAGGGTGGCGGCGGTGAAGGCCAGGATCAGGCTGTTGTAGAACGCCTGGATAAAGTCAGCGCGTTCGAACACTGCGCGAAACCAGCGCAGGGAGAAGCCCGACGTGGGCAGGCTCAAAGTGTTCTCTGGCGTGAACGCCACCAGGCACACCACCACCAGCGGCGCCATCATGAACAGCACCACCACCGCATGAAAGCCGAGGGCCAAAGGACCGTTTCTGGACATGCGCTTAAACCCCCAGGGACTTTTTGTAGCGGCCTTCGACCATGCGGTTCCAGCTCAGCATGATCAGCAGATTGACCAACAGCAGCGCCACCGCGAGGGTCGCACCCATGGGCCAGTTGAGTTCCGACAGGTACTGGTCGTACACCACGGTGGCGACCATTTTCAGGCGTCGCCCACCCAGCAGGCCGGGGATCGCAAAGGAACTGGCGGCCAGGCCGAACACGATCAAGGTGCCGGACAGCACACCGGGCATCACTTGGGGCAGCACGATCTTGCGCATCACCGTGGCCTGGCTGGCGCCCAGGGACAACGCCGCCTGTTCGGCCGACGGATCGAGCTTTTGCAGGGAAGTCCACACCGGGATGATCATGAACGGCAGCATCACGTGCACCAAGGCAATGATCACGGCGAACGGTGTATATAGAAGCTTCATCGGGCGCCCGCCGAGGGCCTGGATCACCTGATTGACCAGGCCGTCGGCGCCGAGCAGCAGGCTCCAGCCAAACGCGCGTACCACCACTGAAATCAGCAGCGGCGTGAGAATCACTATCAGAAAAATCGAGCGCCACGGCGTGCCCATGCGGCTGAGGATGTAAGCCTCCGGCACGCCGATCACAACGCACAGTAGCGTCACCAGGGCACTGATCCAGAACGTGCGCCAGAAAATCTCGTAGAAGTAGGCGTCGCTCAACAGCGCCCAGTAATGGGCCAAGGTCCACTCATCGGCCTTTACGCCTACTTGGTAGTCGAACACATTGAACGACAGCACCAGGGTCAAGCCCAGCGGCATGATCAGCAGCCCGGCAAACAGCACCAGCGCTGGCAGCGAGAGCAGGTAGCCGCGACTCATGGGTGCACCTCATCGGCGGCCAGTACCCGCAGCAAATCGGCCTGCCATTGCAGGCCCACTGCCGCGCCGCCAGCCAAAGGTGCGCTGCCGTCGTTACTGCGCACCACGGTGATTTCGCCCAGGGCGGTGTGGACGCGGTACAGCCATTGGCTGCCGAAAAAGTAGCGGTCCAGCACTTTGCCTTGCATGCGCCCGGTGCCAGGGTCCACCAGTTGGATTTTTTCCGGGCGCAGGCTCAGGGTCAGTTCGCCTGCGCCGCCGTCCTGACGCACTTGGGGGGCGCCGAGCGCGTCGTAGTCGCCGGCCAGCAGGTTGGCCTTGCCGACGAAGTCCGAGATAAACCGCGTGCGCGGGTGCTCATAGAGCTTGTACGGCGCATCGATCTGAGTCACACGCCCGGCCTGCATCACCACCACGCGGTCGCTGATGGACAGGGCTTCGGCCTGGTCATGGGTGACCATCAGGGTGGTGATGCCCACCGCGCACTGGATACGACGGATTTCAAATTGCATCTCTTCGCGCAGGTTGGCGTCGAGGTTGGACAGCGGCTCATCGAGCAACAACACCGGCGGTTCGATCACCAGTGCACGGGCCAGGGCCACGCGCTGGCGCTGGCCGCCGGACAGCTCACGAGGGTAGCGCTGCGCATGCTGAGCCAGGCGCACCAGCTCCAGCACGGTATTGACGCGGGTGGCGATATCGGCCGCAGGCACCTTGCGCATCTTCAGGCCGAAGGCCACGTTGTCGCGCACGCTCATATGCGGGAACAGCGCGTAGCTCTGGAACACCACACCCAGGCCACGGCTGGCGGGCTTGGCGTGGGTAATGTCGCGACCGTCGAGCAGGATCTGGCCGCCGCTGACGTCAACGAAACCGGCGATCATTTGCAGGGTGGTGGTCTTGCCACAGCCTGAAGGGCCGAGCAGGGAAACGAACTCGCCTTGTTCCACCGCCAGATCAGTGGCGACCACTGCGTCGACGGCGCCATAGCGTTTGCTCAAGGCCTTGAGTTGGAGAAAAGCCATGTCTGCGTTCCACCTTTATTCAGTCGCGTCTAAACGCGCTTTTTTGTTTTGGGCAGATGCGAAAAGTGCGGTGCCGGTGCGTTGGCGCTCGATCTCAAGTCGGCTGCCGGTTGTTGTTCATTTCGCCCCTGTGGACGCAGATTAGGACGGAGACTAGGATGGGCGGAAGCTGAAATTTCACTCAACGGACTACTATTTTGCGATTTATTCATTGATCAGAATTATTAACGAGATTAGGTGTTATGGATTCCACTGAGCGAAATGACGGCGGCAAAGAAGTTGGTGCGGGCAGCGTCTCCCGGTTGTTTGCTGTGCTGCGAGCCCTGGGAGAGGTACCCGAGGGCGGCGAGCGGGTCACCCAGCTCGCCCAACAGGTGGGCTTGTCCCAACCCACCACCCATCGCCTGCTGCGCAGCCTGATGGACGAAGGCATGGTTGAGCAGGATGCACGCAGCAAACGCTATCGCCTGAGCCTGGAGTTCTTCGCGTTGGCGGCCAACGCGGGCAAGACCGGCAACCTGCGCGACCTGGTGCGCCCCAGCCTGTTGCGCCTGAGCGCGTCGCTGGGGGACTCGCTGTTCCTGCTGGCGCGCAGCGGCTTCGACGCCATTTGCTTGGACCGCAGCGAGGGCCCGTATCCGATCCGTACCTTCACCGGCGATATCGGTGGGCGCGTGGCCTTGGGGGTGGGGCAGGGTAGCCTGGCGATCCTGGCGTTTCTGCCGGAAGAAGAGCGCGAGACGGTGATCCGCTACAACCTGCCACGGCTCAAGGACTTCCACCTGTACGACGAAGTGCTGCTGCGCTCCGAAGTGGAGAACGTGCGCAAGCTGGGTTATGCGGCACGCAACACCGGTGTGCTGGAAGGCATGGCAGGGCTGGCGGTGCCCATCCTCAACCGCGACGGGTATGCGGTGGCGGCGTTGAGCGTGGCGACCATCAGCGACCGCCTGGGGCCGAGCCGCTTGCCGATGGTGGTGGAGTTGTTGAAGCGCGAGGCGGCGGCCATCGGGCCGCGGCTCAATCCGTTTGACCCGACGTTGCGCAGGCCGTCGCAGACCTTTGGGGGTTAGCCCGGGCCTCCACAACAGCATATTGGATCCAGTTACGGTATAACCCTGAGACGCTTTCGTGATTCGAGGCCCCGTTTTTCATGCAAAACCCTTTGCAACGCCCGCTGTGGCAAATCTATTTGTTGTTCCTGGCACCGATGGTGCTGTCCAATTTCCTGCAAAGCTTTTCCGGCACCCTCAACGGCATTTACGTTGGCCAGATGCTGGGCACCCAGGCCTTGGCCGCGGTGTCGGGGATGTTTCCCATCGTGTTTTTCTTTATCGCCCTGGTGATCGGCCTGGGGGCGGGCGCCTCGGTGTTGATCGGCCAGGCATGGGGCGCCCAGGAGACCGGAATGGTCAAGGTGATTACCGGTGCCACCCTGACCCTGGGCGCGTTGGTGGGCCTGGTGGCCGCCGTGCTGGGCAGCCTGTTTGCGCGCCCGGCATTGCAGGCGTTGGGCACGCCGGTGGATGTGCTCGACGATGCCGTGGGCTACGCCCAGATGATGATGTTGATCATGCCGTTGCTGCTGGTGTTCATCCTCTATACCCAACTGTTGCGTGGGGTCAGCGACACGATTTCGCCGTTGCTGGCATTGATGGTCTCAACTCTGGTGGGCTTGCTGCTGACGCCTGCGCTGATTGGCGGCTGGATCGGCCTGCCGCCCTTGGGCATCCAGAGTGCGGTGTATGCCGGGCTGGTGGGTAACGCTTTGGCGATGCTGTTTCTGGTCCTGCGCCTGCGCCACAAAAACCACGTGATGGCGCCAGACCGCGAGCTGCTTGCCGCCTTGCGCCTGGACCGCGTCATCCTCGGCAAAGTCCTGCGCATCGGCCTGCCGACGGGCTTGCAGATGGTGGTGCTATCGCTGTCGGAGCTGGTCATCCTGGCCCTGGTCAACGGCCACGGTTCCCAGGCCACGGCGGCCTATGGCGCGGTGACACAGATCGTCAACTACGTGCAGTTCCCGGCGCTGTCGATTGCCATCACCGCCTCGATCCTCGGCGCCCAGGCGATTGGCGCCGGGCGCCTGGATCGTATCGGGCCGATCCTGCGCACGGGGCTTGTGATCAACCTGTGCCTCACCGGTGGCTTGATCGTGCTCGGCTATGGGCTGTCCCACTGGTTGCTGGGCCTGTTCATCACCGACGACAGCGCACGGCTGCGGGCCGAACACCTACTGCACATCATGCTCTGGAGCATTCTGGTATTCGGCTTCCAGGCGGTGATCGGCGGCATCATGCGTGCCAGCGGCGTGGTGCTGATGCCGGTGGCGATCTCGATCTTCTGCGTGCTTGGCGTGGAACTGCCAATGGCCTATCTGTTCAACGCGCACTTCGGATTGGAAGGGGTGTGGATGGCATTTCCGGTGACCTACCTGGCGATGCTGGTGTTGCAGATCGCCTATTACCGCCTGGTGTGGCGGCATAAGCAGATCAAACGGTTGGTGTGAGGCTCAGCCCCTGCAGGAGCAGCTCCAGGCCTTGCAAGCCTTCCTCCAGCCGTGTGCCCGGGTGTTCATCCCGGGCAATCCACAACGCGGTATTGACCAGGCTGCCGTTGATCAACTGCGCCAGTGCGTGGCTGGGTGCCGTCGGCATCAGGCCCGCTTGCATCAGGGCCTCCAGCAATTGGCGCAAGGACTCCACGCAGTGTTGTTGGGAGCCGGTGTCGCCCAGTACCGCCGGTGCATCCTGCAATACAATGCGCTGGATTTCCGGGTCCTGGGCCATGCGCAGATAAGCCCGGCAGCGCTCGCAAAAACCACTCCAAGGCTCTACGGCCTGCTCCGAGATGCGTTGCAAGCGCGCGTCCATCTCGCTGTCGAGTTGAGCGACCACCGCCGCCAGCAGCCCTTTTTTGTCACCAAAGTGGTGATACAGCGCACCGCGCGTCAGGCCGGCGCGGGCAGTGAAGTCATCCATCGAGGTATTGGCATAGCCTTGGGTGGCGAAGGCCCGGCGCGCGCTCGCTATCAGGCGGGCGCGGGTGTCTTCGATCATTTCAGCTCGGGCTCGGCTCATGGGCGTCTCTTGGCTAAGTGATTGACATACGCTGCGTATGCGAAGCATGATCTGCCACATACGCGTCGTATGTATTTTGCCCTGATGGATTCAGATAGCAAGCCCAGGGCGTCGAGCAAGAGGTCGAGCAAGAGGTCGAGCAGGATGGCAAACCCCTACGCTGAATTATTCCAGGTTCCTGGTGCCCGGGCCTTTGTGCTCGCTGGCATGCTGGCGCGCATGCCGATATCCATGACCGGCATCGGCCTGATCACCATGCTGTCCCAGGTGCATGGCGGCTATGGCCTGGCCGGTTCGGTGGCGGCAGTGTTTGCCTTGGCCACGGCGATTTGCGCGCCGCAAGTGTCACGTTGGGTGGACCGCTACAGCCAGGGCAGGGTGCTGCCGATTGCCGCGCTGATCGGAGGCGGGGCGCTATTGATGTTGCTGCTGTGTACGCGGTTGCAGGCGCCGAATTGGACGCTGTTTCTGTTCGCCGCGCTGGCGGGCTGCATGCCCAATATGTCGGCCATGGTGCGAGCGCGCTGGACCGAGTTGTATCGTGGCCAGCCCAGGCTGCAAACCGCGTTTGCCCTGGAGTCGGTACTCGATGAGGTGTGCTTCATCATCGGCCCGCCCATTTCGGTGGGGTTGAGCGTGGCGGTATTCCCAGAAGCCGGGCCCTTGGTGGCGGCGCTGTTGCTGGCGGTGGGCGTCACCACCTTTGTGTTGCAACGGCAAACCGAGCCACCGGTACACGCGCATCAGGGCGCGCACGGTCGCTGGCTGATTGCGGCGCCGTCGGTATTGATCCTGATGATTTTGCTGCTGGCCATGGGCGTGATCGTCGGCGTGGTGGATGTAGTCAGCGTGGCCTTCGCCCAGCATCAAGGCCAGCCGGCGGCGGCGAGTATCGTGCTGTCGGTGTATGCCATTGGTTCGTGCCTGGCGGGGTTGGCCTTCGGTGCCCTCAAACTCAAGGCACCGTTGCCACGTCAGTTCCTGTACTGCGGCGTAGCCACAGCGTTGACCACCTTGCCCTTGCTGCTGGTGAGTAATATTCCCGGCTTGGCCGCTGCAATCTTTATCTCCGGGCTGTTCTTCGCGCCCACCTTGATTGTGTCGATGGCCATGGTGGAGCAGATCGTCCCGGCCAGCCGTCTTACCGAAGGCATGACCTGGCTGATCACCGGCCTGAGCATCGGCGTGGCCATTGGCGCCGCGAGTTCGGGGTGGATGATCGACCACTTTGGCGCCACCAGCGGGTTTTGGGTGGCGCTGGCGGCGGGGTGCGTCGTCATGGGCTCAGCCGTGCTGGGGTATCGACGGTTGGGTTGAATGCCGGGTCGGTTTACACCTGATAGCGAGCGCTGTGCCGGTGCCATTCGTAGTTGCCAGCCAACCAGGCTTTTACCCCGCCGAGGAACCGCTGGAGCGAAGGCGAGGCGCCTTCCAGGGCTTGTCTTTCCTTGGTTTCGTAGCGACGCATGAGTGCGTTGTGAATGTCTGCACTAAGCGCCAGTGCATCCTGAAACGAGTGGCCCTGTTCGTGTACGAGCAACGAGGGCAGGTCGAAATCGCTGAGGTCAGGCTGTTGCTCTTTGGCGGCGGAGAACAGGTCATTGACGATCATGGTTGTACTGGCGGCCAGCGTTACCACTTCACGCACAGGCGCAGAGAAATAGATATCGGCCTCAAGCTCATAGCCGCCAACGATATCAATGAGGGCCATGCAGGGGATAAAGCTATTGACCTGACGATGCGCCAGATACTCCCAGATGTGGGGCAGGCTGTGTTCGATCCGCCACGACGCCTCTGCACCCATGCTGACGAACATGGCGATGGTCTCGTGCCGTACGCGCGCCTTTTGGGACGCCGTGCCGTAGCGGTCCAGATGGTTCATGTAGCCTTTCAGGCCACGCAGCACGGGGTCATCTTCAAGAGTGTGTTTCAGTGCGCGATCGTAGGGTGGGTTCAGGTAAGCCTTGTCCATTGTGGCCAGAGCCCGTGATAAGCGCGCACCCAATAACTTGGGGTTGGCGCCGCGTCGTTCGTCATCACAATAATGGTCGTCCACCGCGAACAACGCGGCCATGCATTTTGCAGCCAACAACAAGCGTTGTACGTCGTCGGTGTCGGGGTGGCACAGCATCAGGAAGCGTCCGAAATTCGAGGCCCTTACGTGCGCCACTTGACCCTTGAAAATACCGGTTCGCCGCACCCATCCGACTAACAGCTCATTGATGTGCTCACCCAGCGCTTCATCGACCCTTAGCGGTAGCGGGCATTCAAGGGCAGGAAGCTGGAGGCGGGTTGTGGTTTTTGGCAGGGCTGAGTGTGGGGTGATGTCGTTCATAGCAAGACTCCGCGTGTCTATGCCATTGGACGTTACTGCGGACCAAGGGTCAGGAAAGGAAGGCGTTTGATTTTTCAATCTAGAAGCTTGGACGAAAAATACAATTGGATACGTTAGTTCTGTTTGGAATCAATTTCGTTGGAGAAAGGGATAAGGGCGCACCATGACCTAGCCCCTTGCGCCCGCCCCTAGCCTCGAAAGACGCCAGGGACGCCGGCGCCTGGCCTGCACGCTCGCGTTCAAACGGCGGCAAGCCCCTCTGCGCCATGTTGCTGCAGGAACTCGTTGAGCGCCTGGCGCGTGAGGTCGTTCAACGTCACTTTTTTTCGAGTCGCCGCCAGGGCCGCGGCCAGGTGCAGGTCGTGGCCGACACGCACATTGAATGAACCCTTGCAGGGTTTCTCGGGTGTCTGGCCCAGGGCCTGGCACGTAGTGAGGTAATCCTCCACCGCCTCTTTGAACGCGGCGTCCAACTCTGCGACCGTCTTGCCTTCGTAGCTCACCAGCGCCTTGATGAAGAGGATCTTGCCGAACAGGCAGTTGTCTTCGAGGCTGGCTTCGATGGAGCCGATGTAGCCTTTGTGTTTCAGTTGGTTGTTCACTGAATCAGTTCTCCTGATTTCAATTGTTCGATGATCTGGCGGCGAATGTAGTGTTTCAGTTCGTTGCCGGGGTGAGGCTTGTGCAGGGTGATCATTGCACTGGGGTCGCCAATGTCGAACTTGACCCGGCTTCCAGCCCCTTCAATCTGTGCGTATCCCAATCGGCGTAATAACGTGACGAGCTCAGACCAGGTAAATGCCATGTGCTCATTGAGCAGTTTGGCGAGCAGCTTTTCATTTTTGGACACGGCGTTCCCTGCGTGTAACTAAATGTAGTTGCAAAAAGTGGTGTTCGTCAATCCTAACTCAGGTTCGCGTCCCCTCCCGGGGATTGATGTAACCCCTGATGACAGCTCACTCGGCGCCACCCATCCCCTCGCTAATTTTTCCCCGCCCGGTTCGTTTTATAGGGACGACGTGCCTTTGTGCTTCCCGCCTATTGCCCCGGATTCCAAGAAATGAATGCTGAAGACTCCTTGAAACTTGCTCGCCGGTTTATCGGGCTGCCCCTGGAAAAACGCCAACTGTTCCTGCAAGCCTTGCAGAAAGAAGGCGTGGATTTTTCAAGGTTTCCGATTCCGGCAGGGGTGGAGGTGGAGGACCGCCAGGCTCTGTCCTACGCACAGCAGCGCATGTGGTTTCTATGGCAGTTGGACCCGGCCAGCGGCGCCTACAATTTGCCCGGCGCAGTGCGCTTGAGCGGGGCGCTGAGCGTGCCAGCGCTGGAGCAAGCGTTCGCCAGCCTGGTGGCGCGTCACGAAACTTTGCGTACGGTGTTCCAGCGTCAGGCTGATGAGCGGCTGGCGCAGGTGGCGGTGGAGCCGTCGGTGACAGTCGAGCACTTGGACTTCACGGCCTTGGCCATCGACGCACGGGAGCAGGCCGTTAACGCCACCGCCACCCGTCAATCGCTGTTGCCGTTCGACCTGGAGCACGGGCCACTGCTGCGCGTGCAACTGCTCAAGCTTGCCGAGCAGGAACACGTGCTGCTGCTGACCCTGCACCACATCGTCTCCGACGGTTGGTCGATGAATGTGCTGATCGACGAGTTCATCCGCTGCTATGACGCCCATGAGCGCAACGAAGCACCTCAACTGCCGGCGCTGCCCATCCAGTACAGTGACTACGCCCTGTGGCAGCGCCGCTGGCTGGAAGCGGGCGAGCAGGCCCGCCAGTTGGAGTACTGGCAGGCTCGCCTGGGCGATGAGCATCCGGTTTTGGAGCTGCCCACCGACCACCCGCGCCCGGCCATGCCCAGCTACCAAGGCACACGGCACAACTTCGCGATTGAGCCGGCACTGGCCGCGCAACTGCGCAGCTGCGCGCAAAAACACAACGTCACCCTGTTCATGCTGCTGCTCGGTGCCTTCAATGTGCTGTTGCACCGCTATACCGGCCAGGGCGACATTCGCGTCGGTGTGCCGATTGCCAATCGCAATCGCACCGAAGTCGAGGGGCTGATCGGTTTCTTCGTCAACACCCAGGTTTTGCGCACCGAACTGACCGGGCAAACGCGGGTTGCCGAGTTGCTGCAAGGTATCAAGGAGCATGCCCTGGGCGCTCAGGCCCATCAGGAGTTGCCCTTCGAACGGCTGGTGGAAGCGCTGAAAATCGAGCGCAGCCTGAGCCACACGCCGCTGTTCCAGGTGATGTATAACCATCAGCCGGTAGTCGCCGATATCGCCTCGGTCAGCACTGCATCGGGGCTGGAATTGGCCCTGGTGGAATGGCAAGGCCGCACCACCCAGTTCGACCTGACCCTGGACACCTATGAAAAGTCCGGCACCCTGCATGCCGCGCTGACCTACGCCAATGACTTGTTCGATACGCCCACCATCGAGCGCATGGCCCGGCATTGGATCAGCCTGTTGCAAGCCATGGTGCTCGATGGCGAACAGCGCATTGGCGAATTGCCCATGCTTGACGCGGCTGAACAGCAACGGCTGGTCCACACCTGGAACCAGACCGCCGAGGCGTACCCGACCGAGCGCGGGATTCATCACCTGATCGAAGACCAGGCGCGGCGCAGCCCCGATGCACCGGCACTGTTGTTCGGTACCACCATTTTGACCTACGCCCAGCTGGATGCGCGCGCCAACCAGTTGGCCCATGCCCTGGGCGAGCAGGGCGTGGGGCCCGACGTGCTGGTAGGTATCTGCATCGAGCGCTCCATCGAAATGGTGGTTGGCCTGCTGGCGATTCTCAAGTCCGGTGGCGCCTACGTGCCCCTCGACCCTGAGTACCCCCGGGAACGCCTGGCCTACATGATCGAAGACAGCGGCATACAACTGCTGCTCAGCCAGCAGAGCTTGCTGGCGTCGCTGCCCGTCGCCGGTATCCAGGTAATTGCCCTGGACCAGCCGGCGCTATGGCTCGACGGCTACAGCAGCGAATCGCCGAACGTGGCCTTGCATACCCTGAACCTGGCCTACGTGATCTACACCTCGGGCTCCACCGGCAAGCCCAAAGGCGCCGGCAATAGCCATCGCGCCTTGGTCAACCGCTTGAGCTGGATGCAGCAGGCGTATGGCCTGGGTGCCAATGACGCGGTGTTGCAGAAAACCCCGTTCAGCTTTGACGTGTCGGTGTGGGAGTTCTTCTGGCCGCTGATGACCGGCGCCCGCCTGGTGGTCGCGGCGCCTGGCGAACACCGTGAGCCGGCGCGCCTGATTGACACCATTGGCCGACACGCCATCACCACCTTGCACTTCGTGCCGTCGATGTTGCAGGCGTTTATCCATGAGCCGGGCGTACAGGCGTGCGCAAGCCTCACGCGCATTGTGTGCAGCGGCGAAGCCTTGCCCCTGGATGCGCAACAGCAAGTGTTCGCCAAGTTGCCCGCTGCGGCGCTGTACAACCTCTATGGCCCGACCGAGGCGGCCATCGACGTCACGCACTGGACCTGCATTGACGAAGGCGCCGACAGCGTGCCCATCGGCCGCCCCATCGCCAACCTCGGCACCTACGTGCTGGACGCGCAACTCAACCCGGTGCCGGCCGGCGTCAGTGGCGAACTCTACCTGGGCGGCGTCGGCCTGGCGCGCAGTTACCATCGACGCCCGGCGTTGACCGCCGAACGTTTTGTGCCCAGCTCGTTCTTGAAGGGCGAACGCCTGTATCGCACCGGTGACCGCGTGCGCCAGCGTGCCGATGGGGTAATCGAATACCTCGGCCGTCTCGATCATCAGGTCAAGTTGCGCGGCTTGCGTATCGAGCTGGGCGAAATCGAAGCACGCCTTATGCAGCATCCACACGTGCGCGAAGCCGTGGTACTGGTACAGGGCGGCAAGCAGTTGGTCGCCTATCTTGTACACGAAGGCGAGGCGCCAACGGACCTCAAGGAATGGTTGCTCAGCAGCTTGCCGGAATACATGGTGCCGACGCATTTCATTGCGCTGCCCAAGCTGCCGGTGACCGCCAACGGCAAGCTCGACCGCAAGGCGTTGCCAGTGCCGGATGAGGCATTGCAACAGGCATTTGTCGCCCCCCAAGGCGACCTGCAAACAGCCCTGGCTGCCATCTGGAGCGACGTGCTGGGCGTTGAGCAGGTCGGCCAGGACGATAACTTCTTCGAGCTGGGCGGCGATTCGATCATCTCTATCCAGGTGGTCAGCCGCGCCCGTCAGGCCGGCATTCGCCTGAGCCCGCGTGACCTGTTCCAATACCAGAGCATCCGCAGCCTGGCTCTGGTGGCGCGCTTTGAGCAGGTCAGCCTGATCGACCAGGGCCCGGTCAGTGGCGAGGTGATGCTGACGCCCGTCCAACACAGTTTTTTCGACCAGCCGATCCCGGCGCGGCATCACTGGAATCAATCCTTGTTGCTGGTGCCCGGCGAGGTGCTTGAGCCTGCCCGGTTGGAGGCCGCGCTGGCGCGGTTGATCCAGCATCACGACGCTTTGCGCCTGCGCTTTGTGCAGCAGGCTGGCGGCTGGCAGCAGAGCCATGCTGCCTATGTCAGCGAACCGCTGTTGTGGCAATGCCAGGCCGGCACCGACGCTGAGCTGGCGGCGCTGTGTGATGAAGCCCAGCGCAGCCTTGACCTTGCCCAAGGCCCGCTGCTGCGCGCCGCGTTGGTGAGCATGGCCGATGGCAGCCAGCGTGTGCTGTTGGTGATCCATCACTTGGTGGTGGATGGCGTGTCCTGGCGCATCCTGCTTGAAGACCTACAACAGGCCTACCGGGAACAGGTGCTGCCGGCAAAAACCAGTGCCTACCAGCGCTGGGCGCAACAGTTGCACCGCCACGCGCAGACCGTCGAGGAGCAACTGCCGTACTGGCAAGCCCAATCCATCGACGCCGAGCTGCCGTGTGATCACCCCGAAGGCGGCCTGCAAAACCGCCTGGGTGCCAAGCTGGAAACACGCCTCGACGTCGAGCACACCCGCCGACTGCTGCAAGACGCGCCAGCGGCCTATCGCACCCAGGTCAACGACCTGCTGTTGACCGCCCTGGCGCGGGTGATCAGCCGTTGGAGCGAGCAACCTGCTGCGCTTATCCAATTGGAAGGTCACGGTCGCGAAGATCTCTTCGACGACATCGACCTGAGCCGCACCGTCGGCTGGTTCACCAGCCTGTACCCGGTGCGCCTGCACGCCGAAGGCGAGTTGCCCGAGGCGATCAAGGCGGTCAAGGAACAACTGCGCGCCGTGCCCGACAAAGGCCTGGGCTACGGCCTGCTGCGCTACCTGGGCGCGCCACACGCGCAGGAAAGCCTGGCGAACCTTACCGCGCCGCGCATCACCTTCAACTACCTGGGCCAGTTCGACCGTCAGTTCAACGAGTCGGCACTGTTTGTGCCGGCCAGTCAGGGCAGTGGCCAGGCCCAGGATCCAGAGGCACCGCTGGCCAACTGGCTGACACTGGAAGGTCAGGTGTATGGCGGCGAGCTGTCATTGCAATGGGGGTTCAGCCGGGAGATGTTCGAGGCGGCAACTGTTCAAGGTCTGGCGGACGAGTACGCAGCCGAACTCAGGGCGCTGATCGAGCATTGCTGTGCCACGCCGGCAGGCCAGGTGAGCCCGTCGGATTTCCCGCTGGCACGCCTCACCCAGCAGCAACTGGATGCCTTGCCCGTGGCCGGGCCGGCGATTGCCGACCTTTATCCGCTGTCGCCGATGCAGCAAGGCATGCTGTTCCACACCCTGTTGGAACCCGAGGCCCAGGCCTACATCAACCAGTTGCGCCTGGACATCGAGGGCCTCGATTTGCTCGCTTTCGGGCGTGCCTGGCAGGCTGCACTGGATCGTCACGACATCCTGCGCAGCAGCTTCCATTGGCTGGGCCTGGACAGTGCTCACCAGATGATCCAGCGCCAGGTCGACCTGCAACTGCAAGTGATCGAAGACCCCGACGCCGATTTCGACACCCTGGCCCAAGCCGAACGCGAACGCGGTTTTGCGCTGAATGCCGCGCCGCTGTTTCGCCTGACGCTGGTGCGCGGTGCCGGTGCGGCCTGGCACTTTATTTTCACCAGCCATCACATCCTCATGGACGGCTGGAGTAACGCGCAGTTGCTCGGTGAAGTCATCGCTCACTATGCGGGGCAGGCAGTGCCGGCGCCGCTCGGGCAGTTCCGCGATTACCTCGCCTGGCTGCAACAACAATCCTCGGGCGAAGCGTTCTGGAAAAACGCCCTGGCGGCATTGCCGGCGCCGACCCTGCTGGCGCAAGCGCTGCGCACGCCGGTAGACGGGGTGGGCATGGCTGACCATCACGTGGCGCTGGAGAGTGACTTTACCCGCCGCCTCGGCGAGTTCGCACGCCAGCACAAAGTCACCCTCAATACCCTGTTGCAAGGGGCTTGGAGCCTGTTGCTGCAACGCTACACCGGCCAGGACTGCGTCGCCTTCGGTGCCACCGTGGCCGGGCGTTCCGCACCGCTGCCGGGGATCGAGCAGCAACTGGGCCTGTTCATCAACACCTTGCCGATCATCAGCGCAGCCTCGCCAGCCCAGTCGGCCGCAACCTGGCTCAGCGAACTGCAAGCGCTCAACCTCAGCCTGCGCGACCATGAACATGTGCCGCTCTACGACATCCAAGGCTGGGCTGGCCAGCAGGGCGCGCTGTTCGACACCTTGCTGGTGTTCGAGAACTTCCCGGTTGCCGAGGCGCTCAAGCAAGGCGCGCCAGCCGGCCTGACCTTCGGTCGCCTGCACAACCATGAGCGCACGCACTATCCATTGACCCTGGGCATCGAACTGGGCGCCAGCCTGCGCCTGGAATTCAGTTATAACCGTGCCCAGTTCAGCGAGGCGCACGTGGCGCAGTTGAGCGCCAACCTGCAACACCTGCTGGCGCAATTGCTCGCAGACGCTCACATGCCGCTGGGCAACCTGCGCCTTCTCGACGCCCCTGCGCAACGGCAGATGCTCGCTCTGAGCCGCTCAGCCGCAGCGCCCCAGGCCAACGAACGCGTGCATCAGCGTATCGCAGCCCAGGCCGAGGCGACGCCAGACGCCCTGGCTGTACAGGCCGGTGACGCCAGCTTGAGCTACGCCCAGTTGAACCAGCGCGCCAACCGCCTGGCCCATCGCCTGTTGGCGCTTGGCGTCGGCCCCGGCCAACGGGTGGGCCTGGCTTCGCGGCGTGGCCCGCAATTGATCGTCAGCCTGCTGGCAGTGCTCAAAAGCGGGGCGGCCTATGTACCGCTGGACCCTGAATATCCGGCGGAACGTTTGGCCTACATGCTCGCCGACAGCCGCCTGGACGTGCTGCTCAGCGAAACCGGCTTGCTCGCCGACTTACCTTTGCCCCGCGGCCTGACTCGTATGGATTTCAGCGCCAGTGGCGACGAACTGACCGGCTACCCGACGACCAATCCGCCTAATCACGCGGCGGCGGCTGACCTGGCCTATGTGATCTACACCTCTGGCTCCACCGGCCAGCCCAAAGGCGTGGCCATCGACCATGCCGCCCTTGGCCAGTTCTGTGACAGCGCCACGCTGTACAGCCGACTGAGCGCCGAGGACCGCGTGTTGCAGTTTGCGACCTTCAGTTTCGATGGTTTTGTCGAACAGTGCTTCCCGCCCCTGTGTGCGGGCGCGGCGTTGATCATGCGTGGCGATGAACTCTGGGATGCCGGGCAGCTGGCGCAAGAGATTGTCGAGCAGGGTGTGACCCTGGCCGATTTGCCCGCCGCCTACTGGTACCTGTTGGCGCAAGAGTGCGCCGAGCACCGTCGCTCCCTGGGCAAGCTGCGCCAGGTACATGTGGGGGGTGAAGCCATGTCAGTGGAGGGCGTGCGTGCGTGGTACGCCGCGGGCTTGGGCAATGTGCGCCTGGTCAACACCTACGGGCCGACCGAAGCCACGGTGGTCTCCAGCGTGCATGAGTGCCAATTGGCCGATGCCAACGACGCCTACGGCGTGCCAATCGGGCAGGCGATTGCCGGGCGCGGCCTGTATGTACTCGACAGCGGTTTCGAATTGTTGGCCACCGATGGCGTGGGCGAGCTGTGCATTGGTGCTGAGGTTGGCTTGGCGCAACGCTATTTCGACCGCCCGGCGCTGACCGCCGAGCGCTTCTTGCCGGACCCGTTTTCCGCCATGCCCGGTGCGCGGCTTTATCGCAGTGGCGACCTGGCCCGGTACAACCCGGCGGGTGCGCTGGAGTACGTCGGGCGTATCGACCATCAAGTGAAGATTCGTGGCCTGCGTATCGAAATGGGCGAAATCGAAGCCAGCCTGCAAGCCTTGCCCAACGTGCGAGAAGCCGCCGTGCTTGCGCAGCCGAGCGCGACCGGCGTGCAGTTGGTGGCGTACGTGGTGCCCGCCGAACGCCAAGCGCTGGAGGCCCAGGCACTGGCGGCGCGCTTGCGCCAGACGTTGCCGGACTACATGGTGCCGGGCCATTGGGTGGTCCTCGATGCCTTGCCGTTGAACCACAACGGCAAGCTCGACCGCCGTGCGCTGCCCACACCCGACCTGAACCAGGCCAGCGCCGCCTACGTGGCGCCGCAAAGTCCATTGCAAATCCAGTTGGCGGCGATCTGGCAAGCAGTGTTGCAGGTCGAGCAGGTTGGCCTGGAAGATCACTTCTTCGAACGCGGCGGCCACTCCTTGCTGGCCACCCAAGTGATCTCCCGGGTGCGCCACGATCTCAAGCTGGAAGTGCCGTTGCGGGCCCTGTTCGAACAGCCGACGCTGGCCGCTTTCGCAGCGGCGTGCGCAGGCGTGCAGGCCGATACGGCGCCCGTGATGCAGGCGGTTGGCCGTGAGCAGCCGCTGGCGTTGTCCTTTGCCCAGGAGCGGCAGTGGTTTCTCTGGCAATTGGATCCCACCAGCGCGGCCTATCATGTGCCCAGCGTCTTGCACCTGCGCGGTGAACTCGACATCGCGGCGCTGGAGCGCGCCGTCGAAGCCCTGGTGCAGCGCCATGAACCACTGCGCACCACCTTCGTGGAGTCGGGCGAGCACACCGTGCAAGTCATCCACCCAAGCCTGGCAGTGCCGGTTGAACAACAAAAGGTCGACGCCGGCGCTATCGAGCAGGCTGCCACCGAAGAGATCCAGCGCCCGTTCGACCTGCGCAACGGCCCGCTGATGCGCGTCAAGTTGCTGATCGTCGCGCCTGATCACCATGTGCTGGTCATCACCCAGCACCACATCATCTCTGACGGCTGGTCGATGCAAGTGATGATCGACGAGTGGGTGGCGCTGTACCAAGGCGACGCAGGGTTGCCGGCCTTGCCGATCCAGTACGCCGACTACGCGCAGTGGCAGCGCGACTGGATGGCGGCTGGGGAACAACAACGCCAGCTCGATTACTGGTGCGCTCGTCTGGGGCACGAACATTCGTTGCTGGACCTGCCGCTGGACTATCCACGCCCCGCAGTGCAGAGCCATCGTGGCGCGCGCCGCCAGATTCATCTGGAGCGTGCGCTGCTGACTGAACTCAAGGCCCTGGCCCAGCGTCAGGACGTGACGCTGTTCATGCTGTTGCTGGCCTCGTTCCAGACCTTGCTGCACCGCTACAGCGGCCAGGCACAGGTGTGTGTCGGCGTACCGGTCGCCAACCGTAATCGCTTCGAAACCGAGCGACTGCTGGGCTTTTTCGTCAACACCCAGGTGCTGCAAGCTGACGTGCACGGGCAGATGCCGTTCGACCAGTTGCTGGCCCAGGTCAAGCAGCGTGCCCTGGAGGCGCAGGCCCATCAGGACCTGCCGTTCGAGCAGATCGTGCAAGTGTTGCAGCCCGAGCGCAGCCTGAGCCATAACCCGCTGTTCCAGGTGATGTTCAACCATCAGGACAGCCTGCGTTCAGCCCCGGTGCAATTGCCCGGCCTGGCTTTGCAGCCAGTGGATTGGGCCGGTCACAGCACGCAATTCGACCTGAACCTGGAAACCGAGGAATCGGTGGACGGTCTCTGGGCCTCGCTGACTTACGCCACGGATCTGTTTGACGCGGCGACCGTGGAACGCCTGGCCGAGCATTGGCAAAACCTGCTGCGCGCAGTCCTGCAGGATGCCTCGGTGGCCTTGGACGACCTGGCGATGCTCAGCCCGTCGCAATGGCAGCACATGGTGCACGACTGGAACCGGAGCGACACCGACTACCCACGCGAACGCTGCGTACACCAGTTGTTTGAGGCCCAGGCCGCGGCGCAACCCGACGCCATCGCGCTGCACTTCAATGACGAGCACCTGAGCTACGGCGAACTCAACCGTCGCGCCAATCGGCTGGCCCATCGTCTGATCGACATGGGCGTCGGCCCGGACGTGCTGGTGGCAGTACACGTGGAGCGTTCCCTGGACATGGTGGTTGGCTTGCTCGCGACCCTCAAGGCCGGTGGCGCCTATGTGCCGCTCGACCCACAATTCCCTGCAGAGCGCCTGGCCTACATGCTTGAAGACAGCCGCGCCCAAGTACTGCTGACGCAACCGCACCTGCTGGGGCACCTGGCTCAGCCGCACGGCGTGCAGGTGCTGATGGTGGAGGAGGCCGGCACAGCGCAGCACAACCCCCAGGTTGCCGTGACACCGGAGCATCTGGCCTACGTGATCTACACCTCTGGCTCCACTGGCAAGCCCAAAGGGGTGATGGTTCGTCACAAGGCGCTGTGCAGCTTCACCAGCGGCATGGCCGGCACGTTGAGTATCGGCCAGGATGCGCGGCTGTTGTCGCTGACCACCTTCTCGTTCGATATCTTCGCCCTGGAGCTGTATGTGCCGCTGAGTGTCGGCGGTACCGTGTTGCTGAGCACCCAGGCAACGGCCCTCGACCCCGAGGCGATCCTCGATCTGGCTCAGCGTCAGGCGGCGAATGTGCTGCAAGCCACGCCCTCGACCTGGCGCATGTTGCTCGACAGCCCACGGGCTCATTCACTGCGTGGCATCGCCTGCCTGTGCGGTGGCGAAGCGCTGCCCGTCGATTTGGCCCAGCGCATGCTCGAACTGCAAGGCCCACTGTGGAACCTCTATGGCCCGACGGAAACCACCATCTGGTCGGCGGCTCATCGTTTGCACCAGGCATTGCCGTTCGTTGGACGGCCCATCGCCAATACCGGCTTGTTCATCCTCAATGCCGGTCTCACGCCATGCCCCCAAGGTGTGTCCGGTGAGCTGCTGATCGGCGGTGTCGGCTTGGCGCGGGGTTACCACGGGCAGCCGGCGCTGACCGCTGAGCGCTTCGTGCCCAACCCGTTTGGAGCTCCGGGCGAACGCCTGTACCGTACCGGTGACCTGGCACGCTATCGGGCCGACGGCCTGGTGGAATACATCGGCCGCGTCGACCATCAGGTCAAGGTCCGGGGTTTCCGTATCGAGCTGGGTGAAATCGAAGCCTGCTTGCGTGAGTTCGACGGCGTACGCGAAGCCGTGGTGCTGGCCGATAACGACCGGCTGATCGCTTACCTGGTCAGCGCCGCGCCGCAGGCGTCGCAGGTCTATAAAACCGCGCTGCGCGAGCGCTTGCCGGACTACATGGTGCCCGCGCAGTGGCTGTTCCTCGACAGCCTGCCGCTGACCCCCAACGGCAAGCTCGACCGCAAGGCATTGCCCAAACCGGATGTCAGCCTCTCGCTCAAGGGCCATGTAGCGCCCGTCACCCCGCGCGAGCAGCAGGTGGCGGCGATCTGGGCCGAGGTACTGGAGTTGCCCCAAGTGGGCCTCGACGATCATTTCTTCGAGTTGGGCGGGCATTCATTGCTGGCCACGCGGGTGGTGTCACGGGTGCGTCAGGCCCTGGCGCTGGAAGTCCCACTCAAGGCCTTGTTCGAACAGCCGCTACTGGGTGATTTCGTGCGGGCCTTGGGCGAGGAGGGCGTCACCGCGCCGGCGTTGATCAAGGCCGACCGCACGCAGCCTCTGCCGCTATCTTATGCCCAGGAGCGCCAGTGGTTCCTCTGGCAACTGGACCCGGCCGGCGCCGCGTATCACATCCCCAGCGCCTTGCGTTTGCAGGGGCCGTTGGACCTGACCGCGCTGCAAGAGAGCTTTGATAGCTTGCTGGCTCGCCATGAAAGCCTGCGCACGTATTTCCGTCAGGACGCCACTGGCGCGGTTCAAGTCATTGACGCCCAGGGCCGGGTCGATATCGAGCAGGTCGACAGCGACTATGCCGGCCTCAAGGCGCGGGTCGCCCAGGTGGTCGCCCAGCCTTTCGACCTGCTGCGTGGGCCGCTGCTGCGGGCCACCTTGCTGCGCCTGGCCGAGGACGACCACGTGCTGGTGCTGGTGCAGCATCACATCGTTTCTGACGGTTGGTCGATGCAGTTGATGGTCGAGGAGTTGGTGCAGGCGTATGCCGCTAACAGCCAAGGCCAGGACGTGCAATTGCCGGCGCTGCCGATCCAGTACGCCGATTATGCCGTGTGGCAGCGCGGTTGGATGGAGGCGGGGGAGCAGGCGCGTCAACTGGCCTACTGGCGCGAGCAGTTGAGCGGCGAGCAACCGGTGCTGGAGTTGCCGTTCGACCAGCCGCGCCCGGCACAGCCAAGCCATCGTGGCGCACGCTTGGGTATCGAGTTGCATCCGGAGTTGTTGGGCAGTTTGCGCGCACTGGCGCAGCACGCTGGCGTCACGCTGCCGATGCTGCTGCTGGCGTCTTACCAGGCGTTGCTGCATCGCTACAGCGGCCAGGAAGATGTGCGCGTAGGCGTGCCGATTGCCAACCGCAACCGCTTGGAAACCGAGGGATTGATCGGCTTCTTCGTCAACACCCAAGTGCTCAAGGCCGATATCCACGGGCAAATGAGCACCGAGCAACTGCTGCACCAGGTGCGTCAGCGTTCCCTGGAGGCCCAGGCTCACCAGGACCTGCCGTTCGAACAGCTTGTGCAGGCATTGCAACCGGAGCGCAGCCTTAGCCTGAGCCCGTTGTTCCAAGTGTTGTTCAACCACCGTGTGAGCGCTGCCGACAGCCATCTGCATCGCCTGGCCGACCTGCACGTCGAAGTCCTGGATCTGGACGAAGGCGTGGCCCAGTTCGACCTGGCGCTGGATGTGGAAGAAAGCCAGACGGCCCTGCGTGCCTCCCTGAGTTATGCCACCGATCTGTTCGCCGTGGCGACCATCGAGCGCATGGCCGGGCATTGGCAGAACCTCTTGCGCGCAATGGTGATCGACCCACAGCAACCCATCAGCCAATTGAGCTTGCTGGGCGAGGATGAGCAACAGCAGATTCTTGAGCTATGGAACCAGGCCGACGCCGGCTTCTCGGCCGAGCGGCTGGTACACGAATTGGTCGGCGATCGCGCCCGGCAAACCCCGGACGCAGTGGCGGTTAAATTCGATGCGCAAACCCTGACTTACGGTGAACTGGATCGCCAGGCCAACCGCCTGGCCCATGCCTTGATCGCCCGTGGCGTCGGCCCGGAAGTGCGGGTGGCTATTGCCATGCCGCGCAGTGCCGAGATCATGGTGGCGTTCCTGGCAGTGATGAAAGCTGGTGGCGTGTATGTGCCACTGGATATCGAATACCCACGTGATCGCCTGCTGTACATGATGCAAGACAGCCGTGCGCAACTGCTGCTGACTCACAGCCGGGCGTTGCAGCAACTGCCAGTCCCCGAGGGTCTGGATACCCTGGCGATTGATCGCACCGAAGAATGGGCCGGTTACAGCGATACGGCACCGGATGTGGCTCTGGACGGCGACAACCTCGCCTACGTGATCTACACCTCCGGCTCCACCGGTTTGCCCAAGGGCGTGGCGGTGGCTCATGGGCCGTTGGTGGCGCATATCATCGCCACTGGCGAGCGTTATGAGACCTCACCGGCCGATTGCGAACTGCACTTCATGTCCTTCGCCTTCGACGGTTCCCACGAAGGCTGGATGCACCCGCTGATCAACGGCGCCAGCGTGTTGATCCGTGATGACAGCCTGTGGCTGCCGGAATACACCTACGAGCAGATGCATCGCCACAACGTGACCATGGCGGTGTTCCCACCGGTGTACCTGCAACAGTTGGCCGAACATGCCGAGCGCGACGGCAACCCACCGGCGGTGCGGGTGTATTGCTTCGGTGGTGATGCCGTTGCTCAAGCCAGCTATGACCTGGCTTGGCGAGCGCTGAAACCCAAGTACTTGTTCAACGGCTATGGCCCGACGGAAACCGTGGTCACACCGCTGTTGTGGAAGGCCCGTAAAGGTGATCCCTGCGGCGCTGTCTACGCGCCCATCGGTACCTTGCTGGGCAACCGCAGCGGTTATGTCTTGGATGCGCAACTGAACCTGCAACCTATCGGCATAGCCGGCGAGTTGTACCTGGGCGGCGAGGGTGTGGCCCGGGGCTATCTGGAGCGTCCGGCGTTAACCGCCGAACGCTTCGTGCCGGACCCGTTCGGCAAGCCCGGCAGTCGCGTGTATCGCAGCGGCGACCTGACCCGCGGTCGTCCGGATGGCGTAGTGGATTACCTGGGGCGTGTGGACCATCAGGTGAAGATCCGTGGTTTCCGTATCGAACTGGGGGAAATCGAAGCGCGCTTGCGCGAGCAAGCCAGTGTCGGTGAAACCGTGGTGGTCGCTCAGGAGGGGCCGACCGGCAAACAACTGGTGGCCTATGTGGTACCGGCCGACGCCAGCCTGGCCGACCAGGTTGAGTTCCGTGACGCCCTGCGTCGTGCCCTGAAAGCCGACCTGCCGGACTACATGGTGCCCAGCCACTTCGTATTCCTGGCGCAGATGCCGCTGACCCCCAACGGCAAGCTCGACCGCAAAGGCCTGCCGGTGCCGGATGCGAGCCAGATGCAGCAGCAGTACCTGGCCCCGCAAACCGAGCTTGAGCAGCAGATCGCCACGATCTGGGCCGACATTCTGCACCTGCCGCAAGTGGGCCTGAACGACAACTTCTTTGATGTCGGTGGCCACTCCTTGCTGGCGATCCAGATTACCTCTCGGGTGCAGGCCGAGCTCGGCCTGGACGTACCGTTGATGGAACTGTTCCAGACTGAATCGCTGCGCGCCTACGTGCAGGCCGCAGCCACTTTCCGCGCCGGCAGCGTGGAAGATTTTGATGACCTTCGTGACTTTTTGAGCGAACTAGAGGCGATTTGAACCATGCTTTCCAACCCTAATATCGACCTGGTGTCGCGCTTTCTTCGCTTGCCTCTGGAGCAGCGCCAGCAGTTTTACCAGCGCCTGCAAAGCCGGGGCATGAGTTTCGCTCAACTGCCGATTGCTCCCACCCGCCACGACAGCGACACACCGACGTTGTCTTACGCCCAGGAACGCCAGTGGTTCCTCTGGCAACTGGACAAGGACAGCACCGCCTACCACATCCCTGGCGCCCTGCGTTTGCACGGGCACTTGGACCTGGCAGCGTTGCAACGCAGTTTCGACAGCCTGCTGGCCCGGCATGAAAGCTTGCGCACGCAATTGGTCGAGGACGATGAACGTCTGTGGCAGTCAGTGATGCCGCAGGCGCGGTTGCAGATCCAGCAGGCGCACGTCGACCAAGCGCAGTTGATGGCGCGGGTGGAAGAGGAGGTGGCGCGGCCGTTCGATTTGCACCAGGCGCCGTTGTTGCGTGTGACGCTGTTGCAACTGGCCGAGGATGAGCATGTGCTGGTGATGGTGCAGCACCACATCGTCTCCGATGGCTGGTCGATGCAGGTGATGGTGGAGGAACTGGTGCAGCTCTACGCCGCCCATAGCCAGGGCCATGACCTGCAACTCCCGGAACTGCCGATCCAGTACGCCGACTACGCGCTGTGGCAACGCGGCTGGATGGAAGCCGGGGAACAGGCGCGCCAACTCGCGTATTGGCAGGCCCTGCTGGGCGGCGAGCAACCGGTGCTGGAATTGCCGCTGGACCGCCCGCGCCCGGCGCAGCAAAGCCATCGCGGTGCAAGCCTGCAGGTGCATCTGCAACCGACGTTGGTGGCGGGCCTCAAGCGCCTGGCGCAGCAAGAGGGCGTGACCGCGTTCATGCTACTGCTGGCGTCGTTCCAAGCCCTGTTGTATCGCTACAGCGGGCAGTCGGATATCCGCATTGGCGTGCCGAACGCCAACCGTAACCGCGTCGAAACCGAGCGGCTGATCGGCTTCTTCGTCAACACCCAGGTACTCAAGGCTGACCTTGACGGGCAGATGAGCTTTGCCGAGCTGCTGCAACAAACCAAACGCCGCGCCCTGGAGGCCCAGGCTCATCAGGACCTGCCGTTCGAGCAACTGGTGGTGGCATTGCAGCCTGAACGCAGCTTGAGCCATAACCCGTTGTTCCAGGTGATGTTCAACCACCAGACCGAGGCCCAGGGCGGCCGCGAAGGCCAACAGTTGCCGGGCCTGCGTGTGGTGGAACTGGACTGGGACAGCCAGACCACCCATTTTGACCTGAGCCTGGACACCCATGAATCCGCCGACGGGCTTTGGGCCGCGCTGACCTACGCCACCGACCTGTTCGATGCCGCCACCATCGAGCGCTTGGCGCAACATTGGCAGCACCTGCTGCAGGCGGTGGTGAGTGCGCCCCGCAGCCGCCTCTGCGAGCTGCCGATGGTGAGCGCCGCTGAGCAACACAGGATGCTCCAGGACTGGAACACCCCGGCTGGTGTCACCCCCTTTGAGGCTGTACACCGGCTGTTTGAAGCCCAGGCTGATCAGCAGCCGGAACGTCAGGCCCTGGCCCTGGATGAGCAGGCCCTCAGCTATGGGGAGCTGAACCGTCAGGCCAACCGCCTGGCGCATTACCTGCTGGCCCAGGGCGTCGGCCCCCAAGGGCTGGTGGGGATCGCCGTGGAGCGCTCTTTTTCCATGGTGGTCAGCTTGCTCGCGGTGCTCAAGACAGGAGCGGCCTATGTGCCGCTGGACCCTGAATACCCCCGCGAACGCCTGGCGCATATGCTTGAGGACAGTGGTGTGGGCCTGGTGTTGACCCAATCCCACCTGCATGGGCGTCTGCCGTTGCCGGCCCGGGTGCTGGCGGTGGACATCGACCGGGTCCAGGCGCAGTTGGCGTTGTGTGCCGACAGTAATTTACCGGTTGATGTCGAGCCCCAGAGCCTGGCGTATGTGATCTACACCTCCGGCTCCACCGGCAAGCCCAAGGGGGTTGCCATCAGCCAGGCTGCACTGAGTGAGTTTGCTGGCATCGCGGCGGATTACTCGCAGCTGGTTGCCCAGGACCGAGTGCTGCAGTTTGCCACCTTGAACTTCGACGGTTTCGTCGAGCAGCTGTACCCAGCCCTGACCCTCGGTGCCACCGTGGTACTGCGTGGCCCGCAGTTATGGGACGGTGCCGAGCTGTATCGGCAGATCATCGCCCAGGGCATTACCCTGGCCGACTTGCCCACGGCCTACTGGAAGCTGTTCCTGCAAGATTGCCTGGCAGCAGGCCCAAGGACCTATGGTGCTTTGCGCCAGATCCATATCGGCGGCGAAGCCATGCCGTTGGACGGCCCACTATTGTGGCAGCGCGCCGGGCTCGGCCATGTGCGCTTGCTCAATACCTACGGGCCTACCGAGGCCACCGTGGTTTCCAGCGTGCTGGACTGCACTGACCCGAGCGCCGTCGGCGCCGGCGGTGCCAGCCCCATTGGCCGGGCGCTGCCAGGGCGTGGCCTGTATGTGCTGGACCGTGACCTGAACCTGCTACCGCTGGGCGCCGTGGGTGAACTCTATATCGCCAGCGCCAATGGCTTGGCCCGTGCGTATTTGCAACGGCCAGGCCTGACCGCCGAGCGCTTTGTCGCTGACCCGTTCAGCCCATCCGGCGAGCGCCTGTACCGCACCGGCGACCTGGCGCGTTATCGCGCCGATGGTGTGGTGGAATATGTCGGGCGGGTCGATCACCAGGTCAAGGTCCGTGGTTTTCGCATAGAACTGGGTGAGATCGAAACCGTGCTGCTGGCCCAAGACAGCGTGCGTGAAGCGCTGTTGCTGGCTGCCGACAACCAACTGCTGGCCTACCTGGTACCTGCGCAGACGCTGTCTGAAACCGAGCTCGCCGAGGTGTGCGAACAGTTGATGGCCACCTTGCGCGACCACCTGCCGGACTACATGGTGCCGGCGCACCTGATCTTCCTCGACCGCATGCCGCTCAACCCCAACGGCAAGCTGGATCGCCAGGCGCTGCCCAAGCCAGATGCCAGCGTGGAACAACAGGATTGGCGAGCGCCGGTCACCCCGTTGCAACAGCAGGTGGCGGCGATCTGGGCGGCTATTCTGGGGGCCGAACGGGTGGGCTTGAACCAGCACTTCTTCGAACTGGGAGGGCATTCCCTGTTAGCGATGCAGGTGGTGTCACGCATCCGCCAGACCCTGAGCCTGGAAGTGTCGCTCAAAGCCGTGTTCGAACACCCGCGGCTGGAGGCGTTTGTCGCGGCCTTGCAAACCCAGGAGCGCCTATTGCCAACGGCGCCGGCCCTACTGCCGGCGGGGCGCGTGCAGCCGTTGCCACTGTCTTACGCTCAGGAACGACAATGGTTTCTCTGGCAACTGGAACCCCACAGCGCGGCGTATCACATTCCCAGCGCGCTGCGCCTGAAAGGGCAATTGGACCTGGCTGCGTTGCAACGCAGTTTCGATAGCTTGCTGGCGCGTCATGAAAGTCTGCGCACCCATATCCGCCAGGATCACGACGGCGCGGTGCAAGTGATTGAGCCGCCAATGTCCTTGCCGATCACCCAGGCCGATACCGATGAAGCCCAGCTCAAAGCCAGGGTGCAAGCGCTGATCGCCCAGCCGTTCGACCTGCAAGAAGGCCCGTTGCTGCGCGTCACGCTGTTGCGCCTGGCCGCCGACGAGCATGTGTTGGTGTTGGTGCAACATCACATCGTCTCCGATGGTTGGTCGATGCAGTTGGTGGTCGAGGAACTGGTGCAGTTGTATGCCGGTTACAGCCAGGGCCAGGACGTGCAGTTGCCGGCGCTGCCGATCCAGTATGCCGACTATGCCGTATGGCAGCGCAGCTGGATGGACGCCGGTGAGAAGCAACGTCAACTGGCCTACTGGCGTGAACTGTTGGGCGGTGAGCAGAGCGTGCTGGAGTTGCCGTTCGATCACCAGCGCCCGGCTGTGCAGAGCCACCGCGGCGCGCGCCTGGCGTTCGAGCTGGCGCCCGAACTCACCCAGGGGCTCAAGGCTTTGGCCCAACAGCAGGGCGTGACCCTGTTCATGTTGTTGCTGGCATCGTTCCAGACTTTGTTGCACCGCTACAGCGGCCAGGAAGAAATACGTGTCGGCGTGCCGATTGCCAACCGCAATCGCAGCGAGACCGAGCGCTTGATTGGTTTCTTCGTCAACACTCAGGTGCTCAAGGCGGATGTGCATGGGCAGATGAGTGTCGAGCAGTTGCTGCAGCACGTTCGGCAACGCGCCCTGCAAGCCCAGGCCCACCAGGATTTGCCGTTCGAACAACTGGTGGAAGCCCTGCAACCTGAGCGTAGCCTGAGCCACAACCCGCTGTTCCAAGTCATGTTCAATCATCAGACTGACGTCGGCCAGGCTCAGGTTCAGCATCAACTGCCAGGGCTGCGGGTAGAAGGCCTGGACTGGGACAGCAAGACCGCACATTTCGACCTGGACCTGGATATTCAGGAGTCCACCGAAGGTATATGGGCCACCTTGGGTTATGCCCAGGACCTGTTCGAAGCCAGCACCGTGCAACGCATGGCGCGTCACTGGCAGAACCTGCTGCAAGGTATGGTCGCCAACCCACGACAGCAGCTCAGCCAGTTAAGCTTGCTGGACGCGACCGAGCAACAACAGATCCTGCAATTGTGGAACCGCACGGAGTCTGGCTTTTCGGCCGAGCGCCTGGTGCATCAACTGTTTGCCGATCGCGCCCGGGCAAACCCGACGGCGGTGGCGGTGAAGTTCGACGCGCAAACCCTGAGCTACGGCGAGCTGGATCGCCAGGCCAACCGCCTGGCCCATGCCCTGATCGCCCGTGGCGTCGGCCCGGAAGTGCGGGTGGCCATCGCCATGCCGCGCAGTGCCGAAATCATGGTGGCGTTCCTGGCGGTGATGAAAGCCGGCGGTGTGTATGTGCCGCTGGATATCGAATACCCACGTGATCGCCTTCTGTACATGATGCAAGACAGCCGCTCGAAATTGCTGTTGACCCATTCGGCCGTGCAACACCGGTTGCCGATCCCGGACGGCCTCGACGCCTTGGCGGTGGATCAGGTGCAAGCGTGGGCGGATTACAGTGATACGGCCCCGACTGTGGCGCTGGACGGCGACAACCTCGCCTACGTGATCTACACCTCCGGCTCCACCGGTTTGCCCAAGGGCGTGGCGGTGTCACACGGCCCGCTGGTGGCGCATATCATCGCTACTGGCGAGCGCTATGAAACCTCACCGGCCGATTGCGAACTGCACTTCATGTCGTTTGCTTTCGACGGTTCCCACGAAGGCTGGATGCACCCGCTGATCAACGGCGCCAGCGTGTTGATCCGTGATGACAGCCTGTGGCTGCCGGAATACACCTACGAGCAGATGCATCGCCACGACGTGACCATGGCGGTGTTCCCACCGGTGTACCTGCAACAGTTGGCCGAGCATGCCGAGCGCGACGGCAACCCGCCGGCGGTACGGGTTTACTGCTTCGGTGGTGATGCGGTGGCCCAGGCCAGCTATGACCTGGCGTGGCGCGCGCTGAAACCTGAATACCTGTTCAACGGCTACGGCCCGACGGAAACCGTGGTTACGCCGCTGCTGTGGAAGGCACGCAAGGGCGACCCTTGCGGCGCCGTCTACGCGCCCATCGGCACCTTGCTGGGCAACCGCAGCGGTTATGTATTGGACACGCAACTGAACCTGCAACCCATCGGCGTGGCCGGCGAGTTGTACCTGGGCGGCGAGGGCGTGGCGCGGGGTTATCTGGAGCGCCCGGCACTGACTGCCGAGCGTTTCGTGCCGGACCCGTTCGGCAAGCCCGGCAGTCGCGTGTATCGCAGCGGCGACCTGACCCGTGGGCGTCCGGACGGTGTGGTGGATTACCTGGGGCGTGTGGACCATCAGGTGAAGATTCGCGGTTTCCGTATCGAGCTGGGGGAAATCGAAGCGCGCTTGCGTGAGCAAGCCAGTGTCGGTGAAACCGTGGTGGTCGCTCAGGAGGGGCCGACCGGCAAACAACTGGTGGCCTATGTAGTACCACTGGACCCGACGCTCCTGGATGATGCTGTCGCTCAATCAAACGGTCGCGAAACCTTGCGGCGCGCCTTGAAAACCCGCTTGCCGGACTACATGGTGCCGACGCACTTGATGTTCCTCGAGCGTATGCCACTGACCCCTAACGGCAAACTCGACCGCAAGGGCTTGCCGCTGCCGGATGTGAGCCAGATGCAGCAGGTGTATGTGGCGCCCGAGAGCGAGTTGGAGCAGAAGATCGCCGCGATCTGGTCCGATGTGCTACGCCTGCCACAGGTGGGCCTGCATGATAATTTCTTCGAGCTGGGCGGCGATTCGATCATTTCGATTCAACTGGTCAGCCGCGCCCGCCAGGCGGGTGTGCGTTTCACGCCCAAGGAGTTGTTCCAGCATCAGACGGTGCAGAGCCTGGCGACGGTCGCGAGGGAAGGCGACGGTGTGGTGCAGATGGATCAGTCGCCGCTGACTGGCGATTTGCTGTTGTTGCCGGTGCAACACAGTTTTTTTGCCGATGAGATTCCCCAGCGTCATCACTGGAACCAATCTGCGGTGCTGCAACCGCACCAGCCGTTGCAGGTACCGCTGTTGTTGGCCGCACTGCAGGCGTTGATCGTGCATCACGATGCCTTGCGCAGCACCTTTGTCGAGGGCGCACAGGGCTGGAGCGCGGCCTACCGTGGTCCGGATCAGCACCAGGCTGAACAGGTGCTATGGCAAACCACATTGAACAGCGTCGAAGAACTTGAAGCCTTGGGCGAAGAGGCCCAGCGCAGTCTCGACCTGGGCGCAGGCCCGTTATTGCGTGCGGTGTTGGCGCAGTTGGCCGACGGTTCACAGCGCTTGTTGCTGGTGATCCATCACTTGGTGGTGGACGGTGTGTCGTGGCGCATTCTGCTTGAAGACTTGCAAAGCACGTATCAGCAACTGGCCCAAGGCGCCCCTGTGACACTGCCAGCCAAGACCAGCGCCACCCGCGCCTGGGCTGCTCGCCTGCAGACCTACGCCCACAGCCCGGCGTTACAACACGAGCTGGTTTGGTGGCAGACGCAATTGCAGGGCAGCCCGGTCGGTTTGCCGGGCGCCGATCCACAGGCGAGCCTGAGCAACCAACTGGCCCTGAGTGTGAGCACACACCTGGATGCCACCTATACTCGGCGCTTGCTGCACGACGCGCCGAGTGCCTATCGCACCCAGATCAATGACCTGCTGTTGACTGCTCTGGCGCGAGTTATTACGCGCTGGAGCGGCGAGGCTTCGACGTTGATCCGGCTTGAAGGTCATGGCCGCGAAGATCTGTTCGATGACATCGACCTGACTCGCACTGTCGGTTGGTTCACCAGCCTTTACCCTGTGCAACTGGTACCGGCCGATTCCCTGGCTGCCTCCCTCAAGCGCATCAAGGAGCAGCTGCGAGCCGTGCCCGACAAGGGCCTGGGGTTCGGTGCCCTGCGTTACCTGGGTAATACCGCAACGCAACAGGCGTTGGCGGCCTTGCCGCAGCCACGTATCACCTTCAACTATCTAGGGCAGTTCGATGCCAGCTTCGACAGCGGCGAACAGCCAGGACTGTTCACGCCGACCGCTGATGCCAGCGGTGCCGAGCAAAGCCTGCAGGCACCTTTGGGCAACTGGCTGGAAATCAACGGTCAGGTCTATGGTGGCGAGCTGAAGTTGAACTGGAGTTTCAGCCAGGCGATGTTCGGTGAAGCAACCGTCAAATGCTTGGCCGACGACTATGCCTTGGAACTCAAGGCTCTGATTGATCATTGTTGTGAGTCGGCGCATCAGGGCGTGACGCCGTCGGACTTCCCGTTGGCGCGGTTGTCCCAGGACCAGTTGGATGGCTTGGCACTGAACGTGGCTGAGGTCGAAGACCTGTACCCATTGTCACCCATGCAGCAAGGCATGCTGTTCCAATCGCTGTACGGCGAGGGTTCGGGTGACTACATCAACCAGATGCGCATTGATGTGCAGGGCCTGGATGTGGCGCGCTTCCACCAGGCCTGGCAGGTGGCGGTGCAACGCCACGAGATCCTGCGTAGCGGTTTTGTCTGGCAGGCGGAGCTTGAACAGCCTTTGCAGGTGGTCTACAAGCGGGTGCGCCTGCCGTTTATGGCGTTGGATTGGCAGACCCGTAAGGACTGCAACCAGGCCCTGGATGAGCTGGCCGAGTCGGCACGCACCCAAGGTTTTGTCCTGGAGCAGGCACCGCTGTTGAGCTTGACGCTAGTACGCACGGGGGCGATGAGCTACCACCTGATCTACACCAATCACCATATTTTGATGGATGGCTGGAGTGGTTCGCAGCTGTTCGGCGAGGTGTTGCAACAGTATGCCGGTGAGCCGCTGCCAGCGCCGACCGGGCGGTACCGCGACTACATCGCCTGGCTGCAGGCACAGGACAAAGCCGTCAGCCAGGCGTTCTGGCAGGCGCAACTGGTCAACTTGCAGGCGCCCACGCGCCTGGCCGGTGCCGTAGAGACTGAGGTGGATGCGGCCCAGGCGGTCAATGGCGAGCATCGCTTGAGCCTGGATGCTGCGCAAACCGAACACCTCAAAGCCTTCGCCCAACGTCACAAGGTGACCCTCAATACCCTGGTGCAAGGCGCCTGGTTGTTGCTGTTGCATCACCACACCGGGCAAGCCACCGTAGCATTCGGCGCCACGGTAGCAGGGCGTCCGGCGGAACTGCGTGGGATTGAACAGCAGGTCGGCTTGTTCATTAACACGCTGCCGGTGGTGGCGACGCCGGATGCGCAAATGTCGGTCAGCCATTGGCTGGAGCAACTTCAGCAACAGAACGTTGGCTTGCGTGAGCATGAACACACGCCGCTGTTCGAGATCCAGCGTTGGGCCGGGCTGGGTGGAGAAGCGCTGTTCGACAGTATCCTGGTGTTCGAGAACTACCCGGTGTCTGAGGCGCTGGAGCAGGGCGCACCGTCGGGGCTGCGTTTTGGCGCAGTGCACAGCCTGGAACAGACCCACTATCCATTGACCGTGTTGTTGGCTATAGGCCAGACACTGGGCTTGGAGTTCAACTACTCCCGCCAGGCTTTCAGCGGCGCGCATATCCAGCGCTTGGCCGAGCACTTCCAGCAGTTGCTGCTGGCCCTGGCCAGTGACGGCAGTCAACGCCTTGGCGCGTTGCCCTCAGTGGCGCAGGCCGAGCGGCAGTGGGTATTGCATGATTGGAATGCGACTGCGGTGGATTACCCGCTGGATCAAGCGGTCCACACGCTGATCGAGGCTCAGGCGCTGCGTACACCGGATGCACCTGCCTTGATTTTCGCGGGGCAAGCCTTGAGTTACAGCGCGTTGAACGCCCGGGCCAATCGCCTGGCACATCGCTTGATGATGGCCGGGGTTGGCCCGGATGTGCTGGTGGGGCTGGCGGCAGAGCGCTCGGTGGAGATGGTGGTTGGCCTGTTGGCGGTGCTCAAGGCCGGTGGCGCTTATGTGCCGCTGGACCCTGAGTATCCTCGTGATCGCCTGGCCTACATGCTGCAGGACAGTGGTGTGCAACTGCTGTTGACCCAGGCTCATCTACTGGCGCAACTGCCGGTTCCCGCCGGTGTACAAACCCTGGTGCTGGAATGTGGCGATACCTGGCTGGAAACCTTCAGCAGCCACAACCCGAATATCCCGGTGCACGGCGAAAGCCTTGCCTATGTGATCTACACCTCCGGCTCCACCGGTCAGCCCAAGGGCGCTGGCAACCGCCATATCGCGCTGACCAACCGCCTGTGCTGGATGCAACAGGCATATGGGCTCACGCCGCACGACAGCGTGTTGCAGAAAACTCCGTTCAGCTTTGACGTGTCGGTGTGGGAGTTTTTCTGGCCGCTGATGACCGGCGCGCGTCTGGTAGTGGCGGCACCGGGCGATCATCGTGATCCAGCCAGGCTGGTACGGCTGATCAACGAGCAACAGGTCACCACGTTGCATTTCGTGCCTTCCATGTTGCAAGCGTTCTTGCAAGACGCGGCGGTTACTTCATGCCAGAGCCTGCAACACATCGTTTGCAGTGGGGAGGCGTTGCCTGCGGATGCCCAGCAACAGGTGTTCGTCAAATTGCCCCGCGCCGGCTTGTACAACCTGTACGGCCCTACCGAAGCCGCTATCGACGTAACCCATTGGACCTGTGTCGAGGAAGGTCGCGACGCCGTGCCCATTGGCCGACCCATTGCCAACCTGGGCTGCTACGTGCTGGACGACAACCTGGAACCTGCGCCAGTGGGTGTGCTGGGCGAACTGTATTTGAGCGGTATTGGCTTGGCGCGGGGTTATCACCGCCGTGCGGCGCTTACCGCCGAGCGGTTTGTGACCGACCCGTTCGGCAGCGGCACACGTCTGTATCGCACCGGTGACCTGGCGCGTTATCGCGACGATGGCGTGATTGAATATGCCGGGCGCATCGATCACCAGGTCAAACTGCGCGGCCTGCGCATAGAGTTGGGCGAAATCGAAGCGCGCCTGCTGGAGCTCGACAATGTCCGCGAAGCCGCGGTGCTGGCGGTGGACGGTACCCACCTGGTGGGTTACCTGGTGCTGCAACAGCCCCTTGAAGAGTGGAAGGCAGGGGTGGTTGCACACCTGGCCGAGCAGTTGCCCGACTACATGGTCCCGGCGCAGTGGGTGGTACTGGCGCAGATGCCGTTGAGCCCGAACGGCAAGCTGGACCGTAAGGCGTTGCCCAAGCCAGAGGCTCACGGTGCCGCGCAATACCAGGCGCCCGTTAGCGAGATCGAGCAGCAAATCGCAGCGGTCTGGAGCGAGGTGCTGGAGGTGGAGCGCGTAGGGCTCAACGACAACTTCTTCGAGCTCGGTGGCCATTCATTGCGAGTGCTGATGCTCAAGGAGCGAATTCGCAAGGTCAGCGGCGTGAACCTGTCTGTCAGCCAACTGATGCTTAACCCTACTGTGGCGGGACAGGTCAAATGCCTGCAGGGCAATAGCCGGTCTTCGTTGATCGTCAAGCTCAACCAGCAGACGCAAGGCACGCCGTTGTTCCTGTTCCACCCAAGCTTCGGCTCGGTGCATTGCTACACCGCGATTGCCCTGGCCTTGCGCGAGCAGCGCCCGGTGTTCGGGGTCATGTGTCGTGCCTTGGCCGAAGAGGGCGCCACGGTGCCGCAATGGCAGGTAATGGTCGAGGACTACACCGCGCAATTGTTAGTGGCCCAACCCCAAGGCGCGTTCCGCGTGGGTGGCTGGTCATTGGGCGGCAACCTGGCGATGGAGGTAGCCTACGGCCTGGAGCAAGCCGGCCGAGAAGTGGAGTTTGTCGGCTGGATCGACGCTGCGCCGCCGCAATGGGTCAAACCCTATTGGGACGCAGTGGTGGTCGAGGACGCTCGCGAGATCTCAGCCAATGAGCGCCGCGCAGCGTTGCTGGGGGTTATGTTTCCTGAGTTCGCCGAGTCCATCCAACACGCCTGGCAGCAATGCCAACGGGATAGCGAGGATGAAACGGGACAATGGCTGGAATTTTTGAACTGGGCTGAACAGTCTTTGGGCGAAGCCTTCACGGTGATCAAGGATGAATTACTGCGTGGCAATGAGGCGCAGATTTCCTGGGACGTTGACCGGGCACTCAGTGAGCGTTTGCTGCAAGCTGACTTCAAGCCGATCAAGGCGCCCGTCACTTGTTGGTGGGCGTCCATGAGCCGGGCAGGGCGCTTCAAGGACCTGATCGAGCAGCAAATGGCAACGGTGATCAGCCAAGGGCGCATCGAGCGCTCAGTGATGATTGAGACCGATCATGACGGCATTATCGACAGCGCGGTGTTTATCAGCAGTTTGGTAGAGGCGTTGAGGTAAGCCGCCGCTCAATCACAAAAACCCGGATCCAGTGTCCGGGTTTTTTATGCTCCAATCCCTCTTCGCCAGTATCTCTGCACGCGCAAAAAAAAGCCCGGTGAGCATGGGGCGCTCACCGGGCGTTTGATTGATCGACGCGTGGAATCAGAAGTCCCAGCGCGTGCTGACCATCACATTACGTGGCTCACCGTAGGCGGCCGAGTTATAGAAGCCCACGTTGGTGTAGTAAGACTTGTCGAAGATGTTGTTGAAGTTGACGGTAGCCGACAGGTTCTTGGTGACCTGGTAGCGGGTCATCAAGTCCACCAACCAGTAGGACTCCTGGGTGATGTCCTGGTTTTTCTCAAGTGGCCCGTTCCAAATCTCGTTCCAACCTTTGGTCTGCCAGCGTACACCGCCACCGATGGTGAACTTGTCCAGGTCGCCCTTGAGTTTGTAGGTGGTGTTCAGGTTGACCTGATGCTCGGGTTCGAAGGTGGAGAGTTTCTTGTCGTCTTCGTCTCGTACGATCTTGTGGGTGTAGCCACCTTGAAGTTGCCAGCCTGGGCTCAACTCACCGGAAATTTCCGCTTCGTAGCCTTTGGTGACGGCCTTGGAGCTCTTGAACGCCCAGTTGTTCGGGGCAGGTGTCTGGTTGTTGTAGGCATCATCCGAGATGGGGCGATTAGTCTCATGCACTTCGAAGTAAGCGATGCTGGTGTTGAGGCGGCCATCGAAAAACTCGCCCTTGAGGCCCAACTCGTAATTCTGCCCTTCGTCTGGCTCCAGCAGCTTCTCGTTACGGTCCTTATAGGTGCTTTCCTGAGGTTGGAAGATATCGGTGTAGCTGGCGTATACCGAGAAGTTGTCGTTGAGGTCGTAGATCACACCGGCGTAAGGAATGAACCGCCCGGTTTCCTTGTAGGAAGGGTTGTTGCCAGTCACGTGATAGTTGGCCACGCGCCCACCCAGGATCACGTTCAGGTCGTCAATCACGTTGAAACGCGCGGTCAGGTAATACCCGGTTTGACGGATAGTGTCGTCGATGTGCTGTTGGGCAGGGCCGTAAATAGGCTTGGCGATATGGCCGTTCCAGTTACAGAAATCGACCTTGTTACCGCCAGGCCATTCCGGCGACCAGTACCCCTTGCCTTGCCAGCGTGAGGTGCCGATCGAGCCGCCCACCACCAGTTCATGCTCGCGGCCAAACAGGCTGAAAGGGCCGGTGGCGTAGAGGTCGGCCGAGGTGCTCTTGGTCTCGCCGGTGTATTTCTGCCCGTTGATCTCAGCGGTGCCATCTGCTGCCGGCTGGACGAATTGGATCGAACCCAGATCGGCGTGGTAGCCGTTGATCTTGTGGTCGAGCTGGAATTTGGTCACCCAGCCGTCGCCCAGGTCATGCTCGAGCATGGCAAAGGCGGTACGCGTGTTTTGCTCCCACGAGCTCCAGGTGGTGCCGTTGTTGTAGGAGCGCGGCATTTTGTTGATGCTGCCATTGGAGTTGACCAGCGGGAAGGAGCCGGACCAACTGGAACCCTGCGGAATGTTGTCCTGGTAATCGAAGCCCACCGTCAGCATGGTATCGGGAGACAGGTCGAACTCGGTGATGCCGTAGTAGGTTTCGGTCTTGCGCGAGTAGTGGTCCATAAAGGACTTTTTGTCCTGATACGCAGCCACCGCACGGCCACGGATATTGCCGCTGTCGGTCAAGGGGCCACTGACATCCACTTCGCTGCGGTAGTTGTCCCAGGAACCCGCCCCCAATTGCACATGGCCCTTGAATTCCGCGGTTGGCTTCTTGCGGATCAAGTTGATGGTCGCACCCAGGGAACCGGCACCGTTGAGCAGGCCGGTAGCGCCCTTGAGGACTTCAACACGGTCGTAGATCGCCATGTCGCTCAGGGTGTTGCCCGCCGAATAGCCGACGTTACGCACAGTCGATGGAATACCGTCGTACTGGAAACTATTGACCGAAAAACCACGGGAATAGTAGTTGGTGCGGTCGGAGTCGTAGGCGGAAACGGTGATGCCCGGCGTATGGCGCATCACGTCATCCATGTTGTTGAGGCCAAAATCCTCGATGTGCTGGCGAGTCACCACGGTGATCGACTGCGGAGTTTGCCGTGGGGTCAACGTCAAACGTGTAGCCGTGGCAATCGTGCCAGGCGTGTAGGAACCAGAACCTTCGGTGACGTTGCCCAAGTAGTTGGCGGTCACTTGCGTCGGGCTCAGCTCGAGCCCACCACCGCTGCCAGCAGCAGTGACGGTCAAGGTATTGCCATTGAGGTTATAGGTAGTCTGGCTACCGGCCAGCAACGCAGCTATGGCCTGCTGCGGCTGCATCTTGCCCTTGACGGCGGGGCTGTTCTTGCCCTGCACATCGCCCGGGCTGTAGAGCACTTGTACATTGGTTTGGCGGCCAAATTCCTGCAGTGCGCTCCCCAGCGACTGCGCAGGAATATTCAACTCGATCTCTTGGGCCTGCACATAGCCTGCAATCGGCATCGACACAGCCAACGCCAAGGCACTGGGCAAGAGGTTGATGTTCAGGGCCCGGCGCATGGATAGCGCTTTGCTCAGGGGGCTGAGACCGAGTCGTGCTGGCATGGATGCTTTCTCTTCTATGTTTTAAGTGGGCAATTCTAAGTGTTTATTGAGGTTAGTTCTCATTACCACTAGTGAGACGTTCCTACTTCGTAAAACCGGAAAAAATTATTCCGGTACTTCATGCAGGCTCCATCTCATGCACCACCTGACCGGCACGCAGGCGCACCAGATGATCGGCGATGTCGAAATAACGATCATCGTGGCTGATCACGATGATGGTCTTGCCCAGGCGTTTGAGGTCCGGCAGCAGCTCGGTGTAGAAGATGCGGCGGAAGGCCGGGTCCTGGTCGGCGGCCCACTCGTCGAACACCAGTACCGGACGCTCTTCCAGCCAGGCATTGACCAGGGCCAGGCGCTTGCGTTGGCCGGTGGACAGGTCAGTGGTGCTGAACACGCCGTCCTTGACGCTGACCTTGTGCGCGATTTCCAGGCGCTCAAGGTATTGGGTGGCGCTGTCCAGGGACTGGGTGGCGCTGCCTTGTACCAGGTCATCGAACAGGTAATAGTCGGAAAACACCGTGGTGAACAACTGGCGATAATCGTCGCGCTCTGGGTCGGTCACCGCTGTACCGTTGAGCAGGATCTCACCCGCCTGAGGCGGATACAGGCCCAGCAGCAGCTTGATCAGGGTGGTTTTGCCGCTACCGTTCTCGCCCACGACAAACACGATATCGCCTTGCTTGATGCTCAGGTTGATCGGCCCCAGGTGGAACGGTTGGCTGCCTTCAACCGCTGGCGGGCTGTAGCTGACGCCGCGCAGTTCAAGGCTGTTGACCACAGGCTTCGGCGCTTCACTGTCGTCCATCAACAAGTGGGGTTCGGGCGAAGAAAAGCGCTCCGACAGTTCGCTGATGCGCCCGAAGGCAATCTTCGCCTTGCCAACCACGGGCAAATAGCCCAGCAGGTGTTCCAACGGGCCTTTCATATACAGCAGTACCAGCACGAAGCCGGTAATCACGGTGGGGTCGGGGTTGGGGTTGTAGGCCTGCATTGCCAGGGCCAGGCCGATGACCACGAAGAACAGCATCGAGCCAAAGGTCTTGGCCAGGATATAGATGTTGACTGAACGCACCTGGATATCGCTGATGCGGTCTGCGGTTTCCTGGATGCGGTGGGTGTTCATGCGAAACCGCCGCGGACGGTGCATGCGCAGTTCCTTGGCTCCCGAAGCAATCGCATTGTAGTAACGCTGCAATTCATCTTCGTGGCTACGGGCCAGATCGAAGCCCTGGATGCCTTTGCCGCCCGCGATGAATTGCACGGCGCTGCCGATGATGATTGCGACCACCATCATCAGGAACATCGGCACGGACAGGTAAGCCAGGTAACCCAGGCATCCCAGGGTAACGGTGGCGGCGATGGCCAGGGGCGTGAAGGCAAAGGAAAAGTCGCTGATGGTGTCCACGTCGTGGGTCAGCACCGGGATCAGGCGGTGAGAGCGATATTGCTCGATCTGCCCGATGGGCGCTGACAGCACCTTTTCACCCAGGTCCTTGCGCAGGGCGGCAATGATCCGTTGCCCGACGTAGTTGGTGCCGATGTCGGAAATAATCGAGCTGACCAGCGCCACCACGCACAACGCGGCGAAGGTCAACACCACACCCTGAGTCATCCCCCCCGCCGAATGCAGGGCATTGTTAATCGTCGCCAACAGCAAGGTAATGGCCAAGCCGCCCGCCATGCCAAGGGCGACGGAGACCGTCACGATGGTGCGAAAGGGCCTGAGCAATGCGAGCAAACCTTTGAAGGCGCCGCGCTTGGGGTCGGTCATAAATACTTCCCGGAAAGTGAAAAAGAGGGGGCTGGGCACACAGACCCTTACCCATGACAAACGAAGCTGTGGCGTGACTATTTAGCGCGGCGTGCCGGACGGTGACAGTGAGCGATAAATTGCCCGGGGCCTGGTTCGTTCTTGTTCTGTAGGCGCACGTGTACCGACACAGTGCGTGGCCCTTTGAGCGAGAGCGAAACACATGACGAAAAAGAACCTGGTGTATGTCTGGTCCCTGAGAAACGCCGCCGCCGACAAGGCGGGGCAGCCGGTGGCCTATAAAGACCACGAGCGCTATATGAAATCGGTGCTGGAGTTTCTGGTGGGCTCGCTCAACGACACGTCTCTGGGCGAGGCTTACAACCTCGTAGGCGTGGTGTATGACGACGATGAGCACAACCCGCGGGACCAGCAGTTGGTGGCGGACTACGGCTTCGCCTACCAGCCGGGTCGCCAGTGGTTGTACCCGGCGGATTTGCGTGTGCAAGGCACGTTGGTCAATGACCTGCTGCTCAGCGTGCCGTCGACCTATCGTCGTCTGCCACGAGGCAGCGCCGAACATGTCGCCGGCAAGCAGGATTTCGAGCGTCGGCTGCATGACACCCTGGTGGAGTTGGAGGCTGACATCGTGGTGCTGGATGGTTTGCTGGTGATCCTCGACGAACTGGTGCGCCCGGGTGCGCCGTTTGCGCGGCGCATCATGAACATTCATCCGGGCATCACCCGCCTCGAGTCGCCTTACGAGCGCCGTGGGGCGTACGCCACCTGGAATGCGCTGTACGGCGCACGTGGGCAGGCGATCACCGACTGGGCAACCAAAGCGACTCAGGCGTGCGAGCCGTTGTATTGGACCGGTGCGTCATTTCACTACGTGGATAACGGCATCGACTCGGGAGAGGTATTCCACGACGTGCTCAAGACCGAGATTTCGCCCGAAGACACCATCCTTGAGTTGCGCTGGAACAACTTCAACAACAGCCTGTTCCCGGCGCTGCATGAAGGCCTGGAGCTGTTGGCCAAACAAGGCTGAACAGGCGGACGCGAACCCTGTAGGAGCGAGCTTGCTCGCGAAAATCTCACAGACGCCGCGTTTATTCAGAGAACACGCGTCATCGTTGGCGTTTTTCGCGAGCGAGCTCGCTCCTACAAGGTATTAGAGCTCGCGCACGACCCGAAAGCCAATCCAGTCCCCGCGCGTCTGCGGGTAGATGTTGTTGCGATTACCCGAGCGTGAAAACACCGGCGCCTCGCCCCAGTCATTGCCGCGGATCTGGTAGGCCTCGCAGTTGGGCTCCACCCAGGCACTGCCATCAGTTGGTGCGCCGACGTAGTTCGGATGCTCGCAATCAGCCACCCGCTCATACACATTGCCGTGCATGTCATACATGCCAAAGGCATTCGGGGGGTAGCTGCCCACGGGCGACGAATAGCTGTAGCCGTCCGCCGGGCCGTAGGTGTTGGCGTGCTGGGCGATGCTGTAGCCCTTGCCTTCGTCGAACGGGAAGGGGAACGGGCCGGTGGTGCCGGCGCGGGCGGCGTATTCGCGTTGGGCTTCGCTGACCATCTGGTACGTGTGCCCGGTCTTCTTCGACAGCCAGCTCACGTACTGCTTGATGTCGTCCATGTCCATGCACACCGCCGGTTGGCGTGGCCCCTGGGGGTAGCGCGGCTTGCTGGCGATGCATTCGCGGCCGGGGCGGTCGTCGCCATTGGCGATCTTGACCCCGGTCTGGCGCACGTAGCTGTCCCATTCGCCTGCGGTGATGTGGAAGCGGCTCATGGCGAACGGCTTGGCGAACGTCACGGCATGCATAGGGCCTTCGTCAGGCTCGCGGCCCACTTCGTCGTCCGGCGTACCCATGGTGAAGGTGCCGGCGGGCAGCACCACCATTTCCGGGCAGTCCTTGCAGTCTTTGAAGACCTTGCCTGGTTGTGGGGCGGCGGCCTGGGCCAGGCCGGGCAGCAGGGCGCCGCACAGGGCGGTGAGTGCCAATACGGTGAGCGGTTTGAGTCGGGATGGCGTCATGGAAGCGTCTCGTTCAAAGGGAAAAGGGGTCATAACCGCTGGCTCAGCAGGGTCATGAAGCGCTGGATCTCATCCGAGTTGTTAAGCAGGCCCGGCGAGGTGCGAATCACCGGGCCAACGTCACGGTCCACTGCGTCCACCACCACGCGGTTTTTCATCAGGTAGGCCGCGACGGCATCGCTGTCCTGGTTCTTGACCCGAAAGAAGGTGAAACCTGCTGACAGCTCGGGGCTGTGCGGCGTCACCAGTTCGATCTGCGGGTGGGCCAGCAGTTGGTCCTTGAGTTCGGTGTTGAGGGCATGGATACGTGCCTGCACCGGTGCCTTGCCCAGTTGCAGGTGCAACTTGAAGGCTTCGTCGGCGGCCCAGCGATGTTCGAAGGCGTGGTAGCCGCCAGGCGTCATGGTCGTGGCGAAGTTTTTGTCTTCGGAGAAGGTCGGAATCATCGGTGTGACGTATTTGTTTTCGGTCTCGCGGGCGCACACCAGGCCGGTGCCACGCGGGCCGAACATCCATTTGTGAGTGCCTGCGATGAAGAAGTCGCAGTGCATAGCGGGGAAGTCGAGGTCTTCCACGCCGAAGCCGTGCACACCATCGACGATATAGAGCAGGCGGTCCGGCTCGTCGCGGTTGCGGTTGTGTTCGTCCACCAGCTTGCCGATCTCACCGATGGGCAGTTTTACGCCGCTGCCGGATTGCACCCAGGTCATGCCCAGCACGCGGGTGTTGGGGCGAATGTTGCGTTGGATGTTGCCCAGCACTTCATCGGCCGAGACCTGATTGGGGTTTTTGAACAGGCGTATCTTGCGAACCTGGGTTTGCTCCTTGCGTACCCGGAAGTCCAGGCTGAACGCGGTGGCGTAATGCTCATGCACCGTGGTGAGGATTTCCTGGTCGGCGCGCACCTTGATCCCGCCATAGATCATCGCCAGCCCTTCGGACGTGCTGCCGGTGAGGGCGATCTGCGCTGGCGTGGCGTTCAGGTAGCGGCCGGCCCACTCGCGTACCTGGCCCTCACGCTTCCAGGTTTCCTGCAGGTCCCAGTCCATGGCCAGGCCAGGGTTGCGGTCGATCTGTTGGCGGTAGCGTTCGATGGCCTCGCGCACGGGCCTGGGGTGCGAGGCCACCAGGAAGTTGGAAAAATGCAGGTAATTGGGGTCCTGGTTGAACAGTTGCTTCAATCCCGTCCATGGGTCGTTCGTAACGGTGGCTACTGCCTGAGGCAGCAACGCGGTGCCCAGTGGCAGGCTCGCGGCAAAGACGCCGGCCTGCTTGAGAAATGTACGGCGGTCGGTCATGGACTTACTTCGTGGTGGTTAGCGATTGGCCAATGGCTTGGCGGCTTTTTGTACCTGGTCCCACACCCGCAGGAAGTTGCCTCCCCACAGCTTGGCGATATCGGCTTCGGAGTAGCCGCGCTGGATCAGTTCGGCAGTGACGTTGCGCACCTCGCCGACGTTCTCCCAGCCCTGGAGGCCGCCGCCATCGTTGAAGTCCGAGGCAATGCCGACATGATCGATGCCGATCTTGCGCACGGTGTAGTCGATGGCGTCGCCCAGGTCCTTGAGGGTGGCCTTGGGTTCTTCCTCGAGAATGCCGTACAGCGCGCTGGCGTATTGGCCGAAGCGTTGCTCGGGCCAGGCGGCAATGATTGCATCGCCGGGCATCAGGGCCATGGCCAGGTTGGGCAGTGGCGGCAGGTCGAAGCGTGCGCGCAAGGTATTGAGCTTGTCCTGGGTCGGCTGGCTCAAGGGACGCAGGTAGGCGGGGAAACCCACCACTTGCACCACGCCGCCGCTGTTCTTGATCAGTTGCAGTTCCTTGTCACTGAGGTTGCGCGGGATGTCCACCGATGCCCGTGGCGCCGAGTGCGACGCCACCATCGGCGTGCGGCTCAACTGCGCGACTTGCTCCAGGGCCTTGGTCGACATCTGCGACACGTCGATGATCACCCCCAGGTCATTGAGGCGATGCACCGCTTGCTGGCCGATAGGCGACAGGCCCTCGAGGACATCGGTGGAGTCATTGAAGAACGGCAGCGGGCGCGACGAGTCGGACCAGGCGTTATTGCCGATGTAGCTGAACCCGAACATGCGCATGCCGCGTGCGGCCCACAAGTCCAGCTGGTTCAGGTCATTGCCCAAGGGGTAGGCGTTGAGCATGCTGATAAAAATCGCGAACTTGCCTTCGCCGTGCAGGCGGCGCATATCGTCCGGTGTGTAGGCAATGCCCACCTGGTTGGGAAAGTCACGCACCATGCCGGAGATGATCTTGTAGCGCACTTCCTGCTCGTGGCGGGCCTCTTCGACAAAACCGTCGGTGGGCTTGTGCGGGGCGTTGGCGCCGTTCCAGATTTCCGGCCAGCCGAAGATCGTCAGCGCGGCGCCCGACAATCGGCCGCGGGCGGCCTTGGCCAGGTCGAACTGGCCGCTGCCATCCTTGTCGGCCTCGTTGCCCGCCGTGCCGAAATCCAGGGGCAGGGTGATGTGGCTGTCGAACGACAACAGGCGATCCTGCATTTCATTGGCCTGCTTGATCACCTCCAGCGGGTAGCCGGCGTTGCCCTTGAACCACTGATCCCAGACCAGCAAGCCAGCCCCGGCGCCGATAGCGAGGGCCAGCGGCAGGCCGATATACAGCGCCTTTTTCGAACGTGATTTTGTCATTGCCATCTCAGTCAGTTGAGGCCTTTGCTATCAGGGAAGAACGAGCGATGACGGGGGAAATTTAGGTGGCGGGGGCAGGGCGGTAAATTTCGTCAGGCTGCAAACGTTCTAGCTCTGATCAAGCCGTTTCCTAAGGTAGCCAATGACAATCTCCCGACGTGGGTTCATCGCAGGCCTGGCGCTGACCGGTGCAGCCGTGCCCGCGGCCTTTTATGCCCATCGCGAGTTGACACGGGAAGAAGAGTTTCCCATCACCCCCGGCGAAGCCACGGTCGACCTCGCTGACACCCAGGGCCAGCACCTGGCGAACACCCTGCGGGGCGTCTGGAACCTGCGCCTGGAAGGCCGCGATGCGGGCCTTGCGGGCCTGCCGCTGCATGGCCTGGAGTTACTGCTCGACATCGCCCCCCGTGGCCGTGGCCTGCGCGGTTACCTGGACACCGCCGAGCAGCTGCGCGCTGAAGGCGAGCCGCGCTACCGGGTCTTGGGTGATGTGCTCACGGGCGAGGGCGCCGTGCTCTATTGGCGCTTGATCGACCGCGATTCAGCCGGCGGCGTGCCGGCCTATGAATTCAAGATGACCCTGGATGAAGTCTGGGCCGATTTCGGCAATGCCGGCAGCGCCACCCTCAGCGGGAATATCCTCGACCTCGAGCGGCCCCTGGCGCTGACCGAACGCGATAACCGTTTTATCGCCCACAAACAACTGTTCCCCGAGGCCCGCCAGCGCATCGGCCTCAACCCAACCTTGCTGGCCTGGCTGATTTCTCCCGAGCACCGCCTGTTTCACCAACTGTGGCATGCCACCCGTGACCAATGGCACAAGCTCTCCGAAGAAAAACGCGAGGCCCTGCGTGGCATCGGCTGGCAACCGGGGCCCCGTGGTCAGGAACGCGACGCCCGCGGCAAGCGCAAGGACCGCAATGGTTCGGGCATCGACTTCTTCTTCATGCACCGCCACATGCTCGGCACCGCACGTTCCATGCAGGACTTGCCCTCCTGGCCGCAATTCCCCGAGCCGCAACCGCCGTTGGAGCGGGATCGCCTGGGCTTTGTACGCTACTTTGACAACCACGACGGTTTCGCGCTGCCGCCCTGTTGGTCAGCGCCGGATGATGCCGACTACACCCAGTGGGTCAGCGATATCAAGGCGGCCGAGACCTACCACAGCAACTTCCAGGTATGGGAATCCCAATACCGCGACCCGCGCTACCTGGCCAAGTTGACCCTGGGCCAACTGGGCTCGGAAATGGAGCTGGGCCTGCACGATTGGCTGCATATGCGCTGGGCCTCGGTGCCCCGCGACCCGTCCAACGGCGCCCCGGTCCCCTTCGCCCGTGACCCCGCAGACTTTGCCGCACGTTGGTATGCGCCGGAGAACGACTTTCTGGGCGACCCGTTTTCATCCCATGTGAACCCGGTGTTCTGGCATTTCCACGGCTGGATCGATGACCGCATCGAAGACTGGTTTCGTGCCCACGAGCGCTTCAACCCAGGCGAGGTGAGCCGACTGGAAGTCAACGGCGTAGCCTGGTTTGCGCCAGGCCGCTGGGTGGAAATAGGTGACCCGTGGCTGGGCCCGGACACCCACGGCTGCAGCACCACGCCGGGGCTGCAACAGGGGCGCTCGATGGAGATGGACCCAGAGATCATGAAGCTGGCCCTGCGCATTACCTTCGGTGCCGATGAAGCGCTGCTCAAGGGGCTGTTCAAACGTGTGCCGCAGCGGCCATGGTATGCGCGGCATCTGAAACTCAAACGCGAGGCTTAGCAGGGGTTTTTAAACCTGCTCTTGCTCGCGCAATTGCGCACTCATCTCATCGCAACTGCGTGCCCAGTCGCTCAACCATTGCGGCATCGGCGGTGAGGTGTCGTCCAAGCCCAACTCGCGGATAAATTCGGCCGGGGGCAGGGTGCCCTTGGCAGATCGAAACAGCCCACGCATCACCACCACGCCGACCACTCGCCCATGGCTGACAAAACGGTGCTCCATCAGGTTCCACTTGTGGTCCCAGCCGAGAATGCGGGTATGCACCTCGAATGCCTCGAACAGCTTCAATTCCCTACGGAACTTGCCCCAGGTATCGCCGACTATCGGCATCGCCTTATGGCGCAGTGCCACGCGAAAGGCGCCGGTGCGCAGCACAAAATCCATACGCGCCACATCGGCCAGGGTGAAATACCGGCCATTGGTGACATGCCGGTTCAGGTCCAGGTCCAGCGGCCAGACCCGCATGCGCACCACCGTGGTGGCCAGGCCGTGAACCGGTTTGCGCCAGGGGCGGCGCAACAGCATGTGCAGTAATCGAAACCAGAGATTCATAAAAACGCCAGACAGTTGATCAATGGCCGCACTGTACGGGGGCGGAATCGGCTAAGGTAGATGCGTAAATGACTTATTACATGCGAAAAGTGCAAGCCGGAGTTATTACATGCATGTCACCTTGCTCCTGGCGGATCAATGTTCCGCTGCCAGTGCCACCCTGGCCATGGAAATGCTCAGTGCGGCCAATCTGTTCGCTGACAGCCCGCCGTTTGAGGTGATGCTCGCGTCTATGGACGGCCAGCCGGTGACAGCATGGGGCGGGCAGTGCCTGCAGGTGCACGGTTCACTGGCGCAGATCGCGCACACCGACCTGGTGCTGATTCCCGGGTTTCTCTTTACCCTCAAGGAAGCTATGCCGACGTTTGCCGCCTACGGCCCCTGGTTGCGTGAGCAGCATGGGCAGGGCGCCGTGTTGGCGTCGATGTGCACGGCGGCCTTCATGCTGGCCGAGACCGGGATATTGCACGGCTTGCGTGCGACGACTCACTGGGCATTTGCCGGGTTCTTCCGGCGTCGGTATGCCCAGGTCAGCCTGGATGAGGGGCAGATCCTTTGCGAAGACAATCGCCTGATCACGTGCGGGGGCGCTACGGCGGCGATGGACTTGATGCTGCACCTGATCCGCCGTTTCGGCTCGCCGGAGCTGGCTCATACCTGCGGCAAGTACCTGCTGATCGATGCCGGCCGCACCGAGCAGTCGGCCTACGCGATGTGGTCGCTGCCCAAAAGCCACGGTGATGCGCAGATCCTGCGTGTGCAGCATTGGTTGGAGCAGCACTTTGCCCAGTCAATGGTGATCGATGAGGTGGCCCGGCGCTTTGGTTTTGGCGTGCGTAATTTCAAGCGGCGTTTCAAGGATGCCACTGGTTGTACGCCGATTGGCTACCTGCAAACCCTGCGCCTGGAACGAGCCAAGCAGATGCTGGAGTCAACACGCATGACCCTCGCCAGCATCACGTATGCGGTGGGCTATGAGGACAGCAACTCGTTTCGGCGTCTGTTCCAGCAACGGGTGGGGATGCTGCCGGCGGCGTATCGCAAGAAGTTCCTGATCGCCCAGGGCGACGCCTGTGTACCTGATGCACCGAGGTCCTGATTTGCCTTGATGCCGCTCAGGTAAGCAGGCGCGCTGCGCCGTGGACGTGTATCACTTTTTTGCGCGGGGATTGCTCTGTGCAACACCGTGCAGCAATAGCGCCTCAAACACCCGCTGTACCCGTGGTTCGTCGCTGTGGGCCACATTGAAGCGCATTGAGTCGCGGTGGGCCGGGTCGTAGCCGAAGAGCGCGCCAGGTGCCAGTACCATGCTGCGTTTCAGGGCTTCCTGGGCCAGGAGTTCGCCGTTCACGCCAGGCGGCAGGCGTGCCCAGATGAACATCCCGCCTTCATACGCCATGGGCAGTTCGCACCCGCAGCGCTTGAGCCATTGTTCGACGCGCCCACCGGCTTCCATCAGGCGCTGCACCATGCGTTTGCGGTGCTTGGCGTAGCTGCCTTCGCTGAGCATGCGGTAGACGATCTGTTCGAACAGTTCCGAGGTGACGCCGCCGCTCATCAATTTCATGTTGGTCAGGTTGGCGGCCAGTTGCGGAGCGGCCACCACATAGCTGACGCGGGTGTTGGCACTCAGGATCTTCGAGAACCCCGACAGGTAGGTGACCTGGTCCAGCCCGGCGACGGCGGCCAGGCGTGGGGGAGGGTTGGGGTGCAAGTCGCCGTAGAGGTCGTCCTCGACGATGTGGCAGTGGTACTGCTGGGTCAGTTGCAACAGGCGAAACGCTTGGCTGGGGCTGAAGGAGTGGCCGGTGGGATTGTGCAACACGCTGGTGGTCAGATACAGGCTGGGGCGGTGTTCGGCCAGCAGCTGTTCGAGGGCGCTGAAGTCAAAGCCGTCGGGGCGGCGTGCAATGGTGATGACTTTGACGCCGTGCAGCGCCAGGTTGGCGTGGAAGTTGAAGTAGCACGGCGCGTCGAGCAGCACCGTGTCGCCGGGGCGTGCGAGCAGGCGCATGAGCATGTCCAGGCCCTGCACGGTATTGGGTGTGGTGATGATCTGTTCCACCGGCACCGACAAGCCTTCGCCGTGCAGTTTCTGTTGCAGCGCCTGGCGCAGCGGCAACAGCCCCGCCGGCGTGCCCAGCCCGGCGATGCGCAGTGACGGCGCACGCACTACGCTGCGCATGGCCTGGCGGATCGCTTCGCCATTGAGCCAGTCCTCCGGCAAGTGCCCGCCACCGGGGCGCAGTTCGCCACTGGCGGTGGCCAAGGGCCGGCGCAATACGCTGAGCAGGTCTTGGGGCAATAGGTCCACCCAGGTCACCGAGGCAGGGCGGGTGCTGTCCATCGCCACGAAGTAGCCGCGGCCCTGGCTCGAGGTGAGCAGGTGGCGACCGCGCAGGCGGTCGAGTGCCTCATTGAGGGTGAACTTGCTGACGCCGAGGATCTGGGTCAGTTCACGCACGGATGGCAGTTTGCTGCCCGGTGCCCATTCGCCATTTTCGATGGCCTGGCTGAACGCCTCGACGATCTGCTGGACCTTGGGCGTGCCTTCTACGAAAGCGATGGCGGATACAAACATGACGCGTCCTTGTGTTTGCCGGTGCTTTTACCGGTGAAGTTAGGCCGGATTAGGCACCACTTTACCTGCCTTGCGCAATGCCACTCCCCTAGACTGCGCGGCATCTCGCCAGGAGATGGCGATATTTCCTACACCTGAGCAATGGATTTTGCATTTCCATGAAGACTTATATGTGCGCACCCTGCGGTTTTATGTACGTAGAAGAACTGGGTATTCCGGAGGACGGAATTCCCGCAGGCACCCCTTGGGAAGAGGTGCCTGAAGACTGGACATGCCCGGATTGCGGCGTGACCAAGGCCGATTTCATGGCCATCAATCTTCCTGAACGTCAATTCGCCTGACACTCCATCAACGAAAGGAATCGTCCCATGAACAGCAAACTGATCAACGCCACCGTCCCGTTCTGCACCGGTGTGGCCCACCAGAAGTACCTGGGCGCCGAAAAGGGCCTGCAAACCGCCATCGAAGGTGACTGCACCCACTGGTACATCGACGGCAGCCTGTTCGGCGAAATGGTCGATGACTGGACCGAGGCGCGTATCGAGAGCCTGCAGGCGCAAATCGCGGCCACGGGGGTCAAGCCGGTTTTCCATGGCAACTTCAAAGCGCCGTTGGGCAGTGATGTCGAAGCCTTCCGTAGTGCGGCTGTGGAGTACGTCAAAAAAGAAATCGACATCGCCAGCTGCCTGGGCGCGCCGTTGATCATTCACGGTGGTTGCATCGTCGAGCCGAAAATGGTGCTGATGGCCAAGAAGGTTGCCCTGGAGCATTACCTCAAGTCGGTGCAGGAACTGGCGCGCTACGCCGAGTCCAAGGGCACGGATATCTACCTGGAGAACCTGTCCAACTACGTCAACTATCGGCCGTTCCACTACATCTTTACCCATGAAGCCGAATACGCCTTTGTGTTCGAGCGCCTGCAAGCCCACAGCAATGTGTATTTCTTCCTCGATGCCGGCCACGCCAACATCGAGAACGGCCTGCCGGCAGAAGTGGTGCGCAAATACCACCACCTGATCAAGGGCATTTCCTTCAGCAACAACAACGGCGTGCAAGACCAGCACTTCGGCATCCATGACGGCAACTGCGATTACGCCGATGTGCTGCAGGCCATTGTCGAGACCAACTGGAAGGGCCTGGTCGCGTTTGAAACCCGCAACCAGACCGCCAAGGCTGCCCTGGCTGACCTGGCGGTGATGTACCGCGACTCCCTGACCACCGAAATCGCCGTCGCCTGATCGGCCTGGGGCGAGCGCCGGCCGCGTTCGCCCCGTTGCTGCTGTTTCTCTTTATTCAAGGTGCTGGCCATGACAAGTGCGTTAACCCTGTCGTCGTTTCTCTACTTTCTGCTGTTTTGCGCCACCATGACCTTCAGCCCGGGCCCCATGACGTTGCTGTTGCTGAGCCTGGGCTTGAAGGACGGCCTGCGCAGTTCGATCCCGGCGCAGGTCGGCGCCAGTGTGTCGTACCTGATTTCGATCCTGATCTTTGCCGTCGGCTTCTCGGAGTTGATCAAGGGCAACCTCGCCATTACCCAGACCATTCAGTTTGTCGGGGTGGCCTACATTCTTTACCTGGCCTACAAGCAGTGGACCAGCAGTGGCGTGTCGATCAACAACGCCGACAAGGTCGAGGGCGCGCGCAGCTTGTTTGGCAAAGGACTGTTGACCGGGTTTTCCAACCCCAAGACCATCATCATGTTCAGCGCCGTGTTCCCGCAGTTTGCCGGCGCCGGTGAACACAGTTCGGCGGCGGACATCGCCATCCTTGGCCTGACCTTCCTGCTGCTGCAATTTGCCAGCGGCTGCCTGTATTGCTATTTCGGCCAGCGCATCAAACACGTGCTGGAAAACCCCAAGCGGCGGGTGTTGTTGCAGCGAATCACGGCCGTGTTGCTGCTGGGCGTCGCCTTGATGCTGGCGCGTGGGTTTTCGCACTGAAGTATTAGCCAATAAGCGGTAGTGGCGATTTGCCGTCGCCCTGATAGACTCCAGGCATTCACCCAGGATCGCCCCCACCATGCCAGCCGTCGGAGGAAAAGGACTTCCGCTCGCTTTGCGCTTGTACAAATCTCGCGTGCTGGGGCTGACGCTCGGCTTTGTGTGCGTGGCGTTCGGCATGTATCCGTTGAATCCGTCCCTGTGGGTGTGGGCCTGGATGCTGATCAATGCCTTTGCGTGGCCGCACCTGGCTTTTCAATGTTCTTTGCGCTCGGCCAATACCTTGCGCAGCGAACGCCGCAGCCTGCTGTTCGATTCCTTTTGCGGTGGGTTCTGGGTTGGCGCGATGCACTTCAACCCGCTGCCCAGCGTCACCACCCTGTCGATGATGAGCATGAACAACGTTGCCATCGGCGGGCCGCGCTTCCTGTTCGCGGGTTGGGTGGCGCAGGCGCTGGGGTTGAGCACCGCGTTGCTGCTGTTCACACCAGGGTTTATCGCCGTGACCACCCAGGCCCAGCTGTATGCCTGCCTGCCGATCCTGATGCTGTATCCCCTGGCCCTGGGCTGGATCTGCTACCGCCAAGCCGTCACCTTGGCCCGCCACAAACGTGAACTGCTGGCCTTGAGCCGCACCGACAGCCTGTCGGGCCTGCTCAACCACGGCGCCTGGAAGGACCACCTGGAGATCGAGTTTCAACGTTGCCGTCGTGGCCCGGCCGGTGCGGCTATCGCGTTGATCGACATCGACCACTTCAAGACCATCAACGACACCTACGGCCATGTGACTGGCGATATCGTCCTGCGCCAACTGAGCAAGGTGCTGCGCCAAAACCTGCGCACCACCGACCTGGCCGGCCGTTATGGCGGCGATGAGTTCTGCGTGATCCTGCCAGGTATGCCCCTCAACCGTGCCACCGAGGTGATGGAGGCCTTGCGCGGTCGCTTCAACGCCTTGGCCTACGCTCAGGACCCAACACTGCGAGTGAGCCTGAGCATCGGCCTGGCGCCGTACCAGCCGAGCCACGCCGACTCCATCAGTTGGCTCAACGACGCCGACCAGGCGCTGTACGAGGCCAAGAGCAGCGGGCGCAACCGGGTCAGTTCGGTACAGGGCAGTTGGTTGCGGTCAGTTTAGTGGGGTAGGGTGGCGGGGCACCCTCCAACAAAAAACAAGGATCGGTCCATGCTCTTCACGTTCCCGCGTACCCTGTTGGCCGCTACCCTGGCCTTGTCTTTCAGCCTGCCGGCCTACAGCGCCGAGCCTCATAAACAGATCCAGCAACAGGCCGAACAATACAAGGCCGAAGCCTTGAAGCTGCTGGAGCGCCTGGTGAATATCGACTCGGGCTCAGGCTACGAGCCGGGCCTGACCCAAGTGCGCGATATCGCCGTGAATGAGTTGAAACAGTTGGGTTTCACCATCGAATTGGTGCCGGATAAAGCCGCCAACAATAGCCATGTGGTCGCCACCCTCAAAGGCACCGGCAAGGCCAAGATCCTGCTGATGGCCCATATGGACACCGTATTCAAGGAAGGCTCGGCTGCCGAGCGCCCCTTCCACATCAAGGACGGCCGCGCCTACGGCCCCGGCGTGATGGATGACAAGGGCGGCATCGTTGCGGGCATCTATGCGCTCAAGGTCCTCAAAAGCCAGGGCTTCAAGGATTACGCGCAGATCACCTTCCTGCTCGACGCCAGCGAAGAAACCGGCTCCGACGCCGCCTCCGAACTGATCCGCAACACTGCCAAGGGCCACGACGTGACCCTGAACCTGGAACCCGGCCGCCCCGCCGACGGCCTGGTGGTGTGGCGCAAAGGCAGCGCCACCGCGGTGGTCGAAGTCAAAGGCAAGGCCGCCCACGCCGGCGTTGCGCCGGAACTGGGACGCAACGCCGCCATGGAAGCCGCGCACCAGATCCTGCAACTGGGCAAACTCGGCGATGAAGACAAGAAAACCACCATCAACTTCACCGTGCTCAAGGCCGGTGACCGCACCAACGTCATCCCTGACCAAGCCACCGCCAAGGCCGACGTGCGTGCGGCCTTGCCGGAAGAGTTCGACCGGATCGAGAAAGACCTGGCGCGGGTTTCAGCCAACAAATTGATCCCGGAAACCGAAGTTAAAACCAGCCTGCAGCGCGGCCTGCCACCGATGCCGCAGACCGCAGAGTCGGATAAGTTGGTAGCGATAGCCCAAGGGATTTATGGCGAACTGGGACGCAAGTTGACCATCGAAGGCAGCGGCGGCGCGGCGGATGCCAGCTTGTCCGCCGGTGTAGGCACGCCGACGCTGGATGGGTTTGGGATAGTGGGGGGCAATATTCACACGGCGGAGGAATATGCCGAGGTGGAGAGTGTGGTGCCGCGGGTTTATTTGTTGAGTCGGATGATCATGGAGCTTTCCAAGCGCTGATCAGAACACTGGATTGCAGAACGAATCGGGTTTGAATGGGGGAGAAGTGCCCGTCCGGCAAACGCAGATCCCCTGTGGGAGCGGGCTTGCCCGCGAAGGCGGTGTGAAGTGCGCCCCAGAAGTTGGACACCCATCCAACTCCTGGGGCTTTTTCATGAGCAAATACACGACGCAATTCAAGCTTTCCGCCATCAGCGCCTTTCTTGAGCGAGGCCGTGGTTTTCGACGTAT